>NZ_PTRV01000016.1:0-99328 GCF_002965285.1 Escherichia sp. MOD1-EC5990
AGTGGTGGCGCATTATAGGGAGTTATTCCGGCCTGACAAGAGGAAATTTAAAATAATTTTCCGACCGCGCATTTTTTACTCTTTATGCTTATTTCAGCGTCGGTTTGTCGGTTAAATGGGCGATTTCTCGGGCGAAATTCGCCACCTGCTGCCAATCGGTATAGACAACTTCTTTGCGCGTATCCGTTTCACCGCCTGACATCTTCATAATCAGCTTGATCATAAAGCGGTCGTACCAGCGGTAACGTGGATAACGTAGCGCCCCGGCAATGACGGCACAGCGATCGGGACGCCATTGTGAACTCATCAGAAACTTGCGCGCGTAGCTGTTGGTCTGTGGAGTACGCTTCTCCGGTTTACGCGCCACCAGGTTTACGGAGTAAAAGGCGCTCGGCATCGAATTCAGCCGCGTCGCATGCTTTTTGACAAATTCCTGGAACGCAGAGTGGTAGTGACCATAGCGAATAGAAGCACCAATGACCACACGGTCGTAGTTTTCCCACTGTGGTTCTTCAATGCGGTGCACATTGGCGACATCCGCCTGGATCCCCAATTCTTTCAGTTCCGAAGCCAGGTAGGCGGCAATCTCGCGCGTTTGTCCGTCCCTTGTTGAGAAAAGAATTAATGTTTTCACGTATTACTCCATCATTCACGCCAGAAAGTCGGGGTAAAGAGCACCAGTAATGTAAAGACCTCGAGACGACCAAACAGCATATTGGCAATCAGGATCCATTTAGCCACCGGGTTCATACTGGTAAAGTTATCAGCAACCACGCCAAGCCCTGGCCCCAGGTTATTCAATGTCGCAACAACCGAGGCAAAGGCAGAAAAGTCATCCACCCCCGTGGCGATAATCGCCAGCATACTGACAATAAACACCAATGCATAGGCAGAGAAAAATCCCCAAACAGCTTCGAGGATACGTTCCGGCAGTGCGCGATTCCCTAGCTTAATGCTATAGACGGCGTTCGGATGCACCAGTCGTTTCAGCTCACGGTTCCCCTGCTTAAACAGCAGCAGAATGCGGATCACTTTCAGGCCACCGCCCGTAGACCCGGCGCAACCGCCAATAAATGCTGAACATAACAGCAGTACCGGCAAAAAGAGCGGCCAGCGGGCAATGCTATCTGTCGTAAACCCGGCGGTTGTCGCCATCGACACCACCTGAAAAAACGCCTGGTTAATTGTCATCAGCGCCGAACTATAGACATTATGAAACCACAGCACGAGGGTACAAATAACCACCAGCGTAAACTGTACGCCGATAAACATGCGAAATTCCGGATCGCGCCAATAAACCTTCAGACTACGCCCACTTAACAGCGAAAAGTGCAGACCGTAGTTACAGCCGGAGATCAGCAGGAAGATAGCAATGATGGTGTTAATAGTCGGGCTGTCGAAATAACCGATACTGGCATCATGTGTCGAGAAGCCGCCAATAGCGATAGTCGCAAAGCTATGGCCGATGGCATCAAAGGCATCCATTCCGGCAAACCACAACGCCAGCGCACAGGCGACGGTCAGCAAGACATAAATCAACCACAGGGTTTTCGCCGTTTCCGCAATTCGCGGGCGCATTTTGTTATCTTTCAGCGGGCCGGGCATTTCTGCGCGATAGAGCTGCATCCCACCCACGCCGAGGATAGGCAGTATCGCAACCGCCAAAACGATGATCCCCATCCCGCCAAACCATTGCAGCATCTGGCGATAAAAGAGGATTGCGTGAGGAAGTGTATCCAGTCCCACCAGCGTAGTGGCCCCCGTGGTAGTCAGACCGGAGAAAGATTCAAAAAACGCATCGGTAATCGTGAGGTTTGGGCTTTCCGAAAAGATAAAAGGGAGCGCACCGACGCTACCCAACACGGTCCAGAACAGCACCACTATCAGAAACCCTTCACGGGATTTCAGTTCGCCCTTTTCTTTACGGTTCGGCCACCACAGCATAGAACCAATGGCAAGGGCGACAAAAAAGGTCTGGGTAAAGGCGCGGCCCGCACCATCCCGGTAGATGAGTGCTACCAGCCCAGGGATAATCATGGTCCCTGAAAATAAGATGACCAGTAGTCCAACAATTCGGGTAATGGCGCGAAAATGCATCTCTGCCGCTTCCTTAGTTCTGCAAAATGAAGTGGGGATTATTCTTCAATCGCTAACAATTGCAATGAACCACGGCTAAAATCCGCCAGTTTTGCGGAAAATTCAGCCACTTTCGCCGCCGGAAGCGCCACCCGCAGCAGAACGAATGCCTGATAATCACTGTTGATAATTTTGCCGCCACACTGCCCCAGCAACGCTTCAATGCCGGTTAACTGACTATATTCACATTGCAAAGTATATTCGGTTAATGGCGTCTTGCGTTGGGTCGTTAGCTGGCGCAGTGCCTGATTCACGCCGCCGCCATACGCTTTCACTAACCCACCGGTGCCCAGCAATATGCCGCCGTAGTAGCGCACCACCACGGCGGTAATTTCCCCGACGCCGCTGCCCATAAGTTGGGCGAGCATCGGTTTACCTGCCGTTCCCGCCGGTTCCCCGTCATCAGAGAAACCCAGTTGTTGAGAATCATCCGGTGCGCCAGCTACCCACGCCACACAATGGTGGCGAGCATCGGGATGCTCTGCCCGCACCGATTCAACAAACGCTTTCGCCGCCTCAACGCCATCGGTATGCGCCAACAGCGTAATGAAGCGGCTCTTTTTGATCTCTTCAACGACCGTGACCGGTGCCGCAGGGATTAACCAGCTTTCCATCACGCCAGTTTCAGATCCCGGGTCATGTTTTCCACGTTGTTTTCGTGGATCACCACGTTGTCTTCGATACGAATGCCACCAAACGGTTTCAGTGCTTCAATTTTCTGCCAGTTGAAGTGTTTGCTGAACTGCCCTTCACGCCACGGCGCCAGCAGCGATTCGATGAAGTAGATACCCGGTTCGATGGTTAACACCATGCCCGGCTGGAGAATACGAGTGCAGCGCAGGTACGGATATTTTGCCGGTGCCGCGAGGTGCGTACCGCTATCATCCTGCATAAAACCAGCGACGTCATGCACCTGCAGGCCCAGCGGATGGCCGATACCATGCGGCATAAACGGTCCGGTAAGATCATTTTCGACCATCGCCTCTTCACTCATATCGGTGATGATTTGATGTTTACGCAGCAGTTTGGCGATACGCTGATGGAACTGGATGTGGTAATCCACATAGCTGACGCCTGCTTTCATGGTAGCGATCAGCGCCAGTTGTTCATCATTTACGTCTTTCACCAACTGTGCATAGTCGTTGTCGCTTTTTGCCGACCAGGTACGAGTCAGGTCAGCCGCATAGCCGTTATATTCGGCCCCGGCATCCAGCAGGAAGCTGCGCATCTCTTCCGGTGCCTGATGGTCCAGTTTGGTGTAATGCAGTACCGCAGCATGTTCGTTGAGCGCCACAATGTTGCTGTAAGGCACGTCGGTATCACGATGACCGGTCGCGGTCAGATAGGCAATGTTGATATCGAACTCGCTCATGCCAGAACGGAACGCTTCTTCTGCCGCGCGATGGCCGTTGACCGCCATTTTCTGCGCTTCACGCATACAGGCCAGTTCGTACTCGGTTTTGAAGGAGCGGTAGTAATGCAGGTAGTCGATCACCCCTTTCGGGTTGATATTGCTGGCCTCAATACCCAGTTGCAGCGCACGTTCCGGCACCGGACCGATATAACCGATATTGCCGCGCGCAGCTGGCAACAGGCTACCAATGCCATCGGCTTTCGGCAGCGCGATCACTTCTATATCTTCAGTCCAGAAGGAGTTCGGCAGCGGTTCAACGTTGTGCCAGTAATCAACCGGCAGATAGAACCACAGTTTCGGCTTATTCACGCCATCTACCAGCAGCCAGCAGTTTGGCACCTGAGTTACCGGCACCCACGCTTTGAATTGCGGGTTCACTTTAAACGGATAGGGATGATCGTCGAGAAAAACGTTGAACAGTTCGCCGGAGTGAATAAGTAACGCATCCAGTTTGAAGCGCGCCAGCGCATCGCGAGTCCGTTCCTGTAAGGTAGCTATATGATTTTTATAGAGCGAGGCCAGTGATTCCATTTTTTACCCTTCTGTTTTTTGACCTTAAGTCTCCGCATCTTAGCACAACGTTAATACAGAGCGTGATTTCTGCCGAGCGTGATCAGATTGGCATTTCTTTAATCTTTTATTTGCATATTTTTAACACAAAATACACACTTCGTCCCATCTGGTACGACCAGATCACCTTGCGGATTCAGGAGACTGACATGCTTTACAAAGGCGACACCCTGTACCTTGACTGGCTGGAAGATGGCATTGCCGAACTGGTATTTGATGCCCCAGGTTCAGTTAATAAACTCGACACTGCGACCGTCGCCAGCCTCGGCGAGGCCATCGGCGTGCTGGAACAGCAATCAGATTTAAAAGGGCTGCTGCTGCGTTCGAATAAAGCAGCCTTTATCGTCGGTGCTGATATCACCGAATTCTTGTCCCTGTTCCTCGTTCCTGAAGAACAGTTAAGCCAGTGGCTGCATTTTGCCAATAGCGTGTTTAATCGCCTGGAAGATCTGCCGGTGCCGACCATTGCTGCCGTCAACGGCTATGCGCTGGGCGGTGGCTGCGAATGTGTGCTGGCGACCGATTATCGTCTGGCGACGCCAGATCTGCGCATCGGTCTGCCGGAAACCAAACTGGGCATTATGCCGGGCTTTGGCGGTTCTGTACGTATGCCACGTATGCTCGGTGCTGATAGTGCGCTGGAAATCATTGCCGCCGGTAAAGATGTCGGCGCGGATCAGGCGCTGAAAATCGGTCTGGTGGATGGCGTAGTCAAAGCAGAAAAACTGGTTGAAGGCGCGAAGGCGATTTTACGTCAGGCTATTAACGGCGACCTCGACTGGAAAGCGAAACGTCAGCCGAAGCTGGAACCGCTAAAACTGAGCAAGATTGAAGCCACCATGAGCTTCACCATCGCTAAAGGAATGGTCGCACAAACGGCAGGGAAACATTACCCCGCGCCCATCACCGCAGTAAAAACCATTGAAGCGGCTGCCCGTTTTGGTCGTAAAGAAGCATTAAATCTGGAAAACAAAAGTTTTGTCCCGCTGGCGCATACCAACGAAGCTCGCGCACTGGTCGGCATTTTCCTTAACGATCAATATGTAAAAGGCAAAGCGAAGAAACTCACCAAAGACGTTGAAACCCCAAAACAGGCCGCTGTGCTGGGCGCAGGCATTATGGGCGGCGGCATTGCTTACCAGTCTGCGTGGAAAGGCGTGCCGGTTGTCATGAAAGATATCAATGACAAGTCGTTAACCCTCGGTATGACTGAAGCCGCAAAACTGCTGAACAAGCAGCTTGAGCGCGGCAAGATCGATGGTCTGAAACTGGCTGGCGTGATCTCCACGATTCATCCAACGCTCGACTACGCCGGGTTTGATCGCGTGGATATTGTGGTAGAAGCGGTTGTTGAAAACCCGAAAGTGAAAAAAGCCGTGCTGGCAGAAACCGAGCAGAAAGTACGCCCGGATACCGTGCTGGCGTCTAACACTTCAACCATTCCTATCAGCGAACTGGCCAACGCGCTGGAACGTCCGGAAAACTTCTGCGGGATGCACTTCTTTAACCCGGTCCACCGAATGCCGTTGGTGGAAATTATTCGCGGTGAGAAAAGCTCCGACGAAACCATCGCGAAAGTTGTCGCATGGGCGAGCAAGATGGGTAAAACGCCAATTGTGGTTAATGACTGCCCCGGCTTCTTTGTTAACCGCGTGCTGTTCCCCTACTTCGCCGGATTCAGCCAGCTGCTGCGCGACGGCGCGGATTTTCGCAAGATCGACAAAGTGATGGAAAAACAGTTCGGCTGGCCGATGGGTCCGGCATACCTGCTGGATGTCGTGGGCATTGATACCGCGCATCACGCCCAGGCAGTGATGGCAGCAGGTTTCCCGCAGCGGATGCAGAAAGATTATCGCGATGCCATCGACGCACTGTTTGATGCCAACCGTTTTGGTCAGAAAAACGGCCTCGGTTTCTGGCGTTATAAAGAAGACTGCAAAGGTAAGCCGAAGAAAGAAGAAGATGCCGCCGTTGACGACCTGCTGGCAGAAGTCAGCCAGCCGAAGCGCGATTTCAGCGAAGAAGAGATTATCGCCCGCATGATGATCCCGATGGTCAACGAAGTGGTGCGTTGTCTGGAGGAAGGCATTATCGCCACTCCGGCAGAAGCCGATATGGCACTGGTCTACGGCCTGGGCTTCCCTCCGTTCCACGGCGGCGCGTTCCGCTGGCTGGACACCCTCGGTAGCGCAAAATATCTCGATATGGCACAGCAATATCAGCACCTCGGCCCGCTGTATGAAGTGCCGGAAGGTCTGCGTAATAAAGCGCGTCATAACGAACCGTACTATCCCCCGGTTGAGCCAGCCCGTCCGGTTGGCGACCTGAAAACGGCTTAAGGAGTCACAATGGAACAGGTTGTCATTGTCGATGCAATTCGTACCCCGATGGGCCGTTCGAAGGGCGGTGCTTTTCGTAACGTGCGTGCGGAAGATCTCTCCGCTCATTTAATGCGTAGCCTGCTGGCGCGTAACCCGGCGCTGGAAGCGGCTGCCCTCGACGATATTTACTGGGGCTGTGTGCAGCAGACGCTGGAGCAAGGTTTTAACATCGCCCGTAACGCGGCGCTGTTGGCAGAAGTGCCGCATTCTGTCCCGGCGGTTACCGTCAATCGCTTGTGCGGATCATCCATGCAGGCATTGCATGACGCAGCACGAATGATCATGACCGGCGATGCGCAGGCATGTCTGGTTGGCGGCGTGGAGCATATGGGCCATGTGCCGATGAGTCACGGCGTCGATTTTCACCCCGGCCTGAGCCGCAATGTCGCCAAAGCGGCGGGCATGATGGGCTTAACGGCAGAAATGCTGGCGCGTATGCACAGTATCAGCCGTGAAATGCAGGATGCCTTTGCCGCACGGTCACACGCCCGCGCCTGGGCCGCCACGCAGTCGGGTGCATTTAAAAATGAAATTATCCCGACTGGTGGTCACGATGCCGACGGCGTCCTGAAGCAGTTTAATTACGACGAAGTGATTCGGCCGGAAACCACCGTGGAAGCCCTCGCCACGCTGCGTCCGGCGTTCGATCCAGTCAGCGGCACGGTAACGGCGGGTACGTCTTCCGCTCTCTCCGATGGCGCTGCAGCCATGCTGGTGATGAGTGAAAGCCGCGCCCGTGAATTAGGTCTTAAGCCACGCGCCCGCGTACGTTCGATGGCGGTCGTTGGTTGTGACCCGTCGATTATGGGTTACGGCCCGGTTCCAGCCTCGAAGCTGGCGCTGAAAAAAGCGGGGCTTTCTGCCAGCGATATCGGCGTGTTTGAAATGAATGAAGCCTTCGCCGCGCAGATCCTGCCGTGCATTAAAGATCTGGGACTGATGGAGCAGATTGACGAGAAGATCAATCTCAACGGTGGCGCGATCGCGCTGGGCCATCCTCTGGGTTGTTCCGGTGCGCGTATCAGCACCACGCTGCTGAATCTAATGGAGCGCAAAGATGCCCAGTTTGGTCTGGCGACGATGTGCATTGGTCTGGGTCAGGGTATTGCAACGGTGTTTGAGCGGGTTTAACCACTTGCCGGATGCGGCGTGAATGCCTTATCCGGTCTACCGACCCGGCACTAATGTAGGCCTGATAAGACGCACCAGCGTCGCATCAGGCATCGTGCATCGATTGCCGGATGCGACATAGATCTAAATGCCACTGTATCACTGTATAAAGTTTTAGTTGCCGTTCTTCCCGCCTGTCAGGGGCGGGTTTTTTATATCTCAGATAAATGCAAACGCATCGCCAAACAGGCGATCTTCCCGCGCATTACGCTCACTGCAAAACAGGTCACGGGCAATTTTCGCCATCTCAAAACGTCCGGCAATATAGATATCATGCTCTGCCAGCGTACCGTGATCCTGCAATACCGCCGTTAACACAGTGCCAGTACGCCCACGCCAGCCCGCTTCCGGTTGTTCAACCACCGGCACCACTTGCAAACCTGGATGCTTAAGCGAAAGCGCCTCAAGCTCGGAGAGATCATAAAGATGCTGCTCTTCACGCCCGCCCCAGTAAATGGTGATATCACGGTTTGGGTTACGCGCCAGCGCCGTCAGCAAAATCGAGCGCGCATAAGAGAAGCCTGTACCGCCCGCAATCAAAATCATCGGACGCTCTTCATCATCGCGCAGCCACGCTTCTCCGTGGGGAATATCGACCACGATTTGATGATCTTTGAGGATGCGGTCCATGACTGCTTTCGCGTAAAGGTTGATTTCAGAAGCGCCAATATGCAGCTCGATAAACTCTTTTTCATCCGGCGTCGAAGCCATTGAGAATGGACGTTTATCGCGCTCATCCATCACCACCATCAAATACTGACCAGCACGAAAAGAAAAGGCCGCGTCTGGCACGATGCGGACACGATATACGGTATCGGTGATAGCTTCTACCGAGGTCACTTTACAGCTTAAGGTTGTCATGCGCTTTCTCTGTCGGATCGATAAATAGGGCAAAACAAACGCGCATCAGGCGCTTTTACCGTTGTTAAAAATAGCCAGTTCATCCCAGATGGCGTCAATATGCGCGACAACATCCGGATCTTTTTTGATGGGACGTCCCCATTCACGCTGGGTTTCCCCTGGCCATTTATTCGTGGCATCCAGCCCCATTTTTGAACCCAGCCCGGAGACAGGCGAGGCAAAATCCAGATAATCAATAGGCGTATTTTCGACCAACACCGTGTCCCGCGCCGGGTCCATACGGGTGGTAATCGCCCAAATCACATCGTTCCAGTCGCGTGCGTTGACGTCATCATCGCAAACGATCACAAATTTAGTGTACATAAACTGGCGTAAGAACGACCAGACGCCCATCATGACGCGCTTCGCGTGTCCGGCGTACTGTTTTTTGATTGTCACTACCGCCAGACGATATGAACAGCCTTCCGGCGGCAGGTAAAAATCGACAATTTCCGGGAACTGTTTTTGCAGAATCGGCACGAACACTTCGTTCAACGCTACGCCCAGTACCGCGGGTTCATCTGGCGGACGCCCGGTATAGGTGGAATGGTAAATCGCATCTTCACGCTGGGTAATATGCGTCACGGTGAATACCGGGAAACTATCGACTTCGTTATAGTAACCGGTGTGGTCGCCATACGGCCCTTCCGGCGCCGTTTCACCTTGTTCGATATACCCTTCCAGCACAATCTCCGCACTGGCGGGCACTTCAAGGTCATTGGAGATACACTTCACCACTTCGGTCTTGGTGCCGCGCAGCAATCCGGCAAACGCATATTCTGAAAGTGTATCCGGAACGGGCGTTACCGCACCGAGAATCGTTGCGGGATCAGCACCCAGCGCCACAGAAACCGGGAAACGTTCGCCCGGATGTGCCGCGCACCACTCCTGATAATCTAGCGCGCCGCCGCGATGCGACAGCCAACGCATAATCAGTTTGTTTTTACCAATCAGCTGCTGGCGATAAATACCCAGATTCTGCCGTTCTTTATTCGGGCCGCGCGTCACTGTCAGCCCCCAGGTAATCAGCGGCGCGGCATCTTCCGGCCAGCAGGTCATAATGGGAATGCGATTGAGATCGACGTCATCGCCAGAGACGATTTTTTGTTGGCAGGGCGCACCACGCAGTCGCTTTGTCGGCATGTTCAATACTTGTTTAAACTGCGGCAGTTTATCAAACAGGTCGCGGAAACCTTTTGGCGGCTCCGGCTCTTTCAGAAAAGCCAATAATTTACCCACTTCACGCAGCGCCGAAACATCTTCCTGCCCCATGCCCATCGCCACGCGCTTCGGCGTACCGAACAGGTTGCAAAGCACCGGCATTGAGTACCCTTTAGGGTTTTCGAATAACAGCGCAGGCCCACCTGCACGCAAAGTGCGGTCAGCAATTTCAGTGATTTCCAGATGCGGATCCACCGGGAGAGTGATACGTTTTAGCTCACCCTGCTGTTCAAGCAGCGTCAGGAAGTCGCGTAAATCGTTATATTTCATGGCATCCATTGTAGCCTCTTAATCTGCGCCCATTATACGGCGTTCATCTTTGCGATGCTGTAAATTTGTTAAATTAGCGTGAACTCTGACGGTATAACGCAAACCGGGGAATATAATTAACTTAGCGTAAAGCTTTTGCTATCCTTGCGCCCCGATTAAACGGATAAGAGTCATTATGCAATCCTGGTATTTACTGTACTGCAAGCGCGGGCAACTTCAACGTGCCCAGGAACACCTCGAAAGACAGGCGGTGAATTGCCTGGCGCCGATGATCACCCTGGAAAAAATCGTGCGAGGCAAACGAACCGCAGTCAGTGAACCACTGTTCCCCAATTACCTGTTTGTGGAATTTGATCCGGAAGTGATTCATACCACAACCATCAGTGCGACCCGCGGCGTCAGCCACTTTGTGCGCTTTGGCGCATCGCCGGCGATAGTCCCATCAGCGGTAATCCATCAACTGTCGGTATATAAACCGAAAAACATTGTCGATCCGGCAACCCCTTATCCGGGTGATAAGGTGATTATTACCGAAGGCGCGTTCGAAGGTTTCCAGGCCATTTTCACCGAACCCGACGGTGAGGCTCGCTCCATGCTATTGCTTAATCTTATTAATAAAGAGATTAAGCACAGTGTGAAGAACACCGAGTTCCGCAAACTCTAAAACGCAATCCCAAACAGTGTTTTAACATTGGCATCCGTGGTGGCAGCCAGCCATGCGGCATCTTCTCCACGCCAGTGCGCAATACGTTGCAAAATATGGGGCAGATGGGCTGGCTCGTTGCGCCGGGATGATGGCTTCGGCGTGAGATCGCGCGGGAGCAAATACGGCGCATCAGTTTCGATCAGCAATTTCTCCGCCGGAATCAACGGCAACAATTCCCGCAGCTCCAGCCCGCGTCGTTCATCGCAAACCCAACCGGTAATGCCGATATAAATTCCACGCGCCGCGCACGCCTGCATCTCTTCGCGTGTGCCGGTAAAGCAATGAAGAACTGCACCAGGCAGTTTATCCAGCCACGGCTCCAGCAAGGTTATAAACCGATCGTGGGCATCGCGACAGTGCATAAATACTGGCATGTTTAATTCTGCAGCAATGCGTAGCTGAGCAACAAAAGCACGTTCCTGCTCTTCTGGTGTAGAAAAGTTGCGGTTAAAGTCGAGGCCACACTCACCAATCGCCACCACTTCTGGCTGCGAGGCCAGTTCAATGATCGCTTCTTCGGTCGCTGCTTGCCACTGGCTGCTGTCATGAGGATGCACGCCCGCCGTTGACCAACAGGATGAATACTGACGCGCCAGTTTTTGTGCCTGCTGGCTTTCGTGCAGGTTAGTGCCAGTGATGAGCAGCCCATCAACTCCTGCGTCAAAAGCGCGTGCTACAACATCATCACGGTCTTTCGCAAATTGCGAACTGGTCAAATTAACGCCGATATCAAACATCCTGTACTCCATATGACAACCGCCCTGACGGGCGGTTGAATTTATTCTTCAGTTTTTTCGCTTTCTGCTTCAGCGTCGTTTTCCTCTTCCCGGTTTCGACCCTTACCAACGTAAAAGCGTGAGAAGAAGACACCAATTTCAAACAAGCAGTACATCGGGATCGCCAGCAGCGTTTGCGAGAAGACATCCGGCGGCGTCAGCAACATCCCGACGACGAATGCGCCAACCAGCACATACGGACGTTTTTTGCGTAAGTCTTCTGGCGAGGTAATCCCCATCCAGCACAGCAACACAATTGCCACCGGCACTTCAAAGGAGACACCAAACGCCATAAACAACGCCATAACGAAGCTTAAATAGCTGGCGATGTCGGTGGATACCTGTACCCCTTCCGGCGCGGTATTGGCAAGGAAGCCAAATGCCAGAGGAAAGACCACAAAGTAGGCGAACGCCATGCCGATATAAAACAACAGAGAGCTGGAAACCAGCAGCGGCACCACCAGGCGACGTTCATGCTTATACAGCGCTGGGGCGATAAACGCCCACACCTGATAGAGAATCACCGGCGCTGACAGAATCAGCGACACCATAAAGGTCAGCTTGATCGGCGTAAAGAACGGTGAGGCCACGTCGGTGGCGATCATCGTTGAACCTTGCGGCAACTGCTTGATCAATGGCGCGGATACCAGGTGATAGATGTCATTGGCGAAATAGACCAGACACAGGAATATCACGATCACCGCGATAATGCAGTTCAGCAGACGCTTACGCAGCTCAATCAGGTGCGTGATAAGCGGTTGAGTATCTTCTACAGACATGTTTACGGTTTATCACTCGACGAAGGGGAAGGTGCAGCGGTTTTCGGTTCAGCGTCCGCAGCTGGTTTTACCGCCGGCTCTGGCGTGGTTTCTGGCTTCTGTTGCGGCGAACTGGCCTGCGTTTGTGCAGCGGCAGGCGTTACGCCTTCATGCGCAGCTTCATTATCTTTCACCACCGGGTTATGGATGGTGTGCGCTTCATCGCTCGCCTTTTCAGGATCGTTTGCAACGTAGGAACGCTTCATCGACTCCGCGGCCTGGCGTAGTTCATCCATCGACGCTTTCAGTTCGGGCGTCAGGTTAGTGAGGCTCGCCTTTTCAACCTTTTTCAGGCTGTCCTGAAACTCCTGGAGTTTTAACTCCTGGGTCAGTTCGTTCTGCACCGTTGTCGCCAGTGAACGCAACGCGCGAATCCAGCCAGCTACCGTTTTTACCGCCACAGGCAGTCGTTGCGGCCCCAGAACGACGAGGCCGATGATGAACACCAATAGCAGTTCGCTAAAACCGATATCAAACACGGATTACACCTGCTCTTTATCGTGGCGCTTCGCGTCTTCTGTTTTAGCCTGTTCCTGATTCGTATCCGCCTGCTTATCGGCGATAGTTTTCGCAGTAAAATCAGCATCCTGACTGGTTTTATCCTGCTTTGGTTCATCATCGCTCATTGCTTTTTTAAAGCCTTTGATCGACGCACCAAGATCGGAACCGATGGAGCCGAGCTTTTTGGTGCCAAAAAGCAGTACAACGATGACGGCAATAATCAATAACTGCCAAATACTGATACCACCCATACATGTTCCTCTGTGGTAGATGATGATTAAACAAGGCCGCATTATACGTTACACGGCCCGCCTTGAGCGATGAAAAAATCAGCGTGTTTTGCGCCAACCGACAAACCAGGCGATCAGACCACCTGCCATTAACCAGCCGGGCATCAACCCCCATTCAGGACGGCTGACCAACAAGAATGTGCCACTTAATACTAACGTAGCGCCAATTCCGAGAAAATAACGCGATTGTCCCTGACGTACATGATTTGACTGAAGCTCGCGGGCAATCTTATCAACACTGTGCTGTAAATACTTGCCCTGGCGCAAACTGTCGTAAACCAGTTCAGGCAGTTCTGGCATTTTTTCGACCCAGAACGGCGCTTTTTCTTTAAATGCTCTCACCAGCGCAGGAATACCGACCTGATCTTTAATCCACGACTCCAGGAAAGGCTTCGCCGTTTTCCATAAATCGAGCTGCGGATAAAGCTGGCGACCTACCCCTTCGACGTAGAGCAGGGTTTTCTGGAGTAACACCAGTTGCGGCTGCACTTCCATATTGAAGCGACGCGCCGTATTAAACAGATTTAACAGTACATGTCCAAACGAAATTTCGGCCAGCGGTTTCTCAAAGATAGGTTCACAGACCGTACGAATGGCAAATTCGAACTCTTCAACGTTGGTATCTGGCGGCACCCAGCCTGAATCGACGTGTAGCTCTGCCACTTTGCGATAATCGCGATTAAAGAAGGCGATAAAGTTTTCCGCCAGATAGCGTTTATCTTCTTTGTTTAGCGAGCCAACAATCCCGCAATCAATGCCGATATATTTCGGGTTTTCTGGGTGTTCATAGCTTACAAAGATGTTGCCAGGATGCATATCGGCATGGAAAAAGCTGTCGCGAAAGACCTGAGTGAAGAACACCTGCACGCCGCGTTCTGCCAGCAACTTCATGTTGGTGCCGTTTTTCTCCAGCGCCGCGACATCTGAAACCGGAATGCCGTAAATGCGCTCCATCACCATCATCCCTTCACTGCAATAGTCAGGGTAAACTTCCGGGATGTAGAGCATCGGGCTGTCTTCAAAATTGCGCCGAAGCTGAATGGCGTTGGCAGATTCCCGCAGCAAATTCAGTTCATCAATCAATGTCTTTTCGTACTCGCGCACCACTTCGGTTGGGCGCAGACGGCGACCATCCGGCAGCAAACGCGGCACCCAGCGAGCCAGACGGTAGATAAGTTTCAGATCCGCTTTAATGACCGGCAAAATATCCGGGCGGATGACTTTAATCACCACCTCTTTACCATTCGATTTCAATCGCGCGGTATGAACCTGAGCAATAGAAGCCGACGCCAGCGGCTTGATTTCAAAATCGTCAAACCACGCGTCTACCGGCAAGCCGCCCATTGCAGCTTCAATCTGCTGCTTTGCCAGCTTGCCATCAAACGGAGCGACTTTGTCCTGCAATAACGCCAGCTGATCGGCAATATGTGGCGGAAAAAGATCGCGGCGGGTTGATAACATTTGCCCGAACTTGATCCATACCGGCCCCAGTTCTTGCAGGGCCAGTCGTAGCCGTTCACCTAAAGGTTTGTCTTTATGCCGATTTGGCATCCAGAATAATGAGTATCGCCATAGCCGTAGCGGCAGGGTGATACGCATTTTGGGGATCAGTTCATCAAGTCCGTAGCTTAAAAAAGTGCGAATGATGAAATATAGGCGCCGTACTTCACCTGGCGTCATTTAGCCTCCAGTTTTTCCAGCCGTTTGGTCAGGGCATCAACAGCACGCTCGACGGCAGCCGTCTCTTCCGCAAACCAGGCCACTTCAAGCGGACCAGGTGCCATACGCCACTCTTCAGTAATGGCTTCTGCCACATAACGTTGCTGGCGCTTAATGCTGTGATGCAGGAACTTTGCGCCTCCGCGCATGGCTTTGCTGATACCTTCAGCGGCGATATCACCGGTATAAGGGGCCAGCAGTTCCGCAGGGTCGAACTCTGCCAGATCTGCCAGCGCAACGAAGTTTTGCACCACCTGAATATCGCCCTGTACTTCCAGCTCACCGCTGCGAATTAACGCAGCAAGCTGCTGGCGATCGCGAAGTTTCGGCAACACGCTGGCGTAGGCGATAACGGTGCAGTCAGCATCTCCTGCCCATTCGCCCAGCACATCGACCTGGCGTTCGCTGAACACCAGAATCAATGACGTCGAAAAGCCTTTTACCTCCACGCGCAAAACTTTACCCAGCAGACGCGAGCGGGCCGTTTTCAGCGCGGGTGAACGATACAGGAAGGTGTTGAGCAGACTTTCAATTCCTGCCGTCACTAAAGGTTTAAAAGGCATTTCCGGTCTCCTGTCAGAACTTATAACCACGATGCAGCGCCACAACCCCTGCCGTCAGGTTGTAATAGTCGACACTTTCGAATCCAGCATCCTGCATCATAGCTTTCAGGGTGTCCTGATCGGGATGCATGCGGATAGATTCAGCAAGATAACGGTAGCTGTCAGCGTCGTTCGCGACCAGTGAGCCAATACGCGGCAGCACATGGAAGGAGTAAGCGTCATAGGCCTTACTTAACGGCTCGATAATCGGCTTCGAGAACTCAAGCACCAGCAGTCGGCCGCCAGGTTTCAGAACGCGATACATTGAACGCAGAGCTTTATCTTTGTCAGTGACGTTACGCAGACCAAACGAAATGGTGATGCAATCAAAGGTGTTATCCGGGAACGGCAGCGCCTCAGCGTTCGCCTGAACATACTCAACGTTGCCAATCACACCAATATTACGCAGCTTCTCGCGGCCCATTTTGAGCATGGATTCATTGATATCAGCAAGGACCACTTTGCCAGTTTCACCCACCAGGCGGGAGAATTTCGCTGTCAGGTCGCCAGTACCGCCTGCCAGATCCAGCACGGTCTGCCCGCGGCGTACGCCACTGCAATCAATCGTGAAGCGTTTCCACAAACGATGTATGCCAAAAGACATCAAATCATTCATGACATCGTATTTCGATGCCACGGAATGGAAAACGTGGGCGACCATATCCGCTTTTTGTTCCTTCGCGACGGTCTGAAAACCAAAGTGCGTCGTTTCTTGTGACTTATCCACCATCTCAATGCCTGCTCATCAAAAAATTGTTCCAGAAGTGTAACAGATTGGGCGTCGATGCCCTAGATTTCTACCCGGCTTAACTACCCCCAATGGGCTAGCGCGACTGCTGATTATATTCATCATCGCGTTGATAAGCTTCATCATTCGGCTGCTCCGGTACCGACCGCAGTCGATACTCTTCATCCTGGCTCACCGCTTGTTCAGCCAAATCCGGATTAATCTCGCGTTTAATTTCTACTCCTAAACCGCGAAACGCTTCTGCCTGCGCCAGCACATTTCCGCGACCTGAAGAGAGTTTTTTCATTGCCTGGCGATAGTTGTCCTGTGCTTTGTCCAGACTTTGACCAATCGCGGACATATCATCGACAAACAAGCGCATTTTGTCGTACAACTTGCTGGCGCGATCGGCTATTTTCTGGGCGTTACGACTTTGATGCTCATAGCGCCAGAGGTTGGCGATAGTGCGCAGCGCCACCAGCAGCGTGGTCGGGCTAACCAGCATGATATTGTTTTTCAACGCTTCGGTGATCAGCTCCGGCTGGCGGTCAAGCGCCAGTAAAAAAGCGGGTTCAACGGGAATAAACATCAGCACGTAATCCAGGGTTCGCAGCCCCGGCAGCTGTTGATAATCTTTGCGTCCCAGCAAACGGATATGGTTACGCACCGACGCGATATGTTCCTGTAGCGCGCTTTCGCGGGTGTAGTCGTCTTCTGCGTTGAAATAGCGTTCATAGGCGACCAGTGTCATTTTTGCGTCGATCACCACATCTTTGCCCTGCGGCAACCGCACGATGACATCCGGCTGCATCCGCGAGCGGGCGTCATTTTCGATGCTGACCTGGGTTTCATATTCATACCCTTCACGCAGACCGGAAGCCTCCAGCACACGCGTCAATACTACCTCGCCCCAGTTGCCCTGGGTTTTATTGTCGCCTTTCAGCGCACGCGTCAGGTTGATCGCTTCCTGGGCCATTTGCGCGTTGAGCTGCTGGAGATTGCGTATTTCGTGAGTCAGGGTATGGCGTTCTTGTGCTTCTTTACCGAAACTGTCCTGAACCTGACGACGAAAACCGTCCAGTTGTTCACGTAGTGGCGACAACAGGCTGTTCAGACTCTGACGGTTTTGCTCATCAACCCGGCGATTGCTGTGCTCGAAAATACGGTTGGCGAGGTTTTCAAACTGCTCACTGAGGCGCTGTTCGCTGTTGATCATTTGGCGAATTTTATCGTCAGCATGTTGCTGTACGGCCTCCATTCGCGTGGTGACTTCACGCAGATCCGCCTCCAGCGAGGTGTTAATGCTTTGCAGACTGCGCACTTCATTATTGAGTAACTCGCACTCAGCACGCCAATGTTCGCTTTGGGTAATTTGTTGTTTTGCCGCACTTAACTCCGCGATCATCTCTTCACGTTCAGCGAATTGCTCGGCTTTTTGCTGCGCATGCTGATAACTGGCAATCAGCCAGCCAATCGCCACGCTCACCAACGCAATAACTGCGTAAACCATGATTGAGATATCCACAACGCCTCCAGCCTCATTACTTACCCGCACAAAATAGAATTGTGCTGTACAAACGTCCAGTTTGAAAGAAGTTTCCTGCGAGGCGCTACGCAAAACGATCCTTAATTTTTATTATTTTATCCCACAATATGAGACGTAGTTTATATTGTGGGATATATCACCTTTTCCCCACGTCATTATGTGGAACACTTCAGCAATATCATCAGGAGAAACGTATGGCAGATACCTCTTCAACCACCGCTGGCGCACAAACGTTATTACGCGGGCTGGCGGTTCTTAATGCTGTTTATAACGGCTGCCATGACCTGAAAAGTATCGGCGAGTTCACCGGCACGACCCGGAGCACAACCCATCGTTTAGTCACCGTTCTGGTGGAACAACGCTACCTGCGCCACGTCCCAACGCAGGGCTACCAACTGGGCGCCAAACTGATCGAATTCGGTGCCAGAGCGCTGGAAAGCACCTCGCTGTACGAAATTGCGCTGCCCGTTTTGCAGCGTCTGGCCCGTTACACCCTGGACACCGTGCATCTGGGGATCGTTGAAGGCGACGAAGTGCTGTATCTGGAGAAGATCAACAGTCAGCGTGGGCTGGAAATGCGCTCACGCCCAGGCCATCGCATGCCACTGGCAATCACCGGCATCGGCAAGGCATTGATCCTCAACCGAACAGAAGAAGAGTGGCGCACGCTGTTTAAGACCTGTGGTGATGAAACAAAACTGGGCACATTTATTCAGAACATGCGTCGTTATGCCGCCAGTGGTTTTGCTTTTGATCTGGAAGAGAACGAGCCGACTATCCGTTGCGTTGCAGCGCCGGTTTACAACGCCCGGGATGAAATTGTGGCGGCTATTTCTGTCGCCAGTACCACTACGTATATGTCACTGGCGCGTCTGGAAGAACTGGCACCTTACGTCAAATCCTGTGCAGAAGAGATATCCGCTGAACTGGGCTGGGGTAAGCACGTCCGCAAAAATAAATAAACCATGACTAAAGGAAACGGCTAATGTCGGGAAACACCTCATTTATTGCCCTGGACTGGGGAACGTCATCGCTTCGGGCATGGCGTTTTGGCGACTCACCAAATCCACAAGAAAAACGTGAATTCCCGTGGGGGATCATGAAATTACCCTCCCAGGCAGCAACACGTGAGGACGCTTTCCACGATACGTTTTTACGTGTCTGCGGCGACTGGCTGGCACAATCCCCATGCCCGATTCTGGCTTGCGGCATGATCGGCAGTGCGCAAGGGTGGCAACCCGCAGCTTATTTACCTTGCCCGGTCACTCTCGAGGGTCTGGCAAAGCAGTTGACGCCTGTTATCTACCAGCAGCAGACAATGCTGCACATCATTCCCGGCGTGATTAAAGAAGGTGAAATGCCCGAAGTGATGCGTGGCGAAGAGACACAAATCTTCGGTGCTATCTCGATGGAACCGGCCCTGCAAAACGCGCTCCGCCAGGGTATGCCTGTGCTGATTGGCTTACCTGGCACACATGCGAAATGGGCGGTAGTTGAAAACAACACCATTACCGATTTTCGAACCTTTATGACAGGCGAGTTATTTGATGTTTTATCCCGCCATTCGATTCTCGGTGCCACCATGCGTTCGGGAGATGAACCGCACTGGGATGCCTTCGCCCACGGGCTGACAGCGGCACAAGAGCATCATCAGACCGGATTATTATCGACGCTGTTTTCGACCCGTTCGCGCCTGCTGACCAGTAATCTTACGCCGTCCTCACAGGGGGATTACCTTTCAGGATTACTGATAGGCCATGAATTATGCGGTCTGGCATCCAGTTTGCTACGTGATTTACCCGCCACAACACCGATCGCCTTAATCGGTAGCGCCACTCTGAACAGCCGCTATTCACAAGCATTCAGCCACGTTTTTCCCGACAGACAGCTACACGCCATTCCTAATGCCACTGAACAGGGGTTATGGCGAATCGCCCACGCTGCCGGGCTACTCTCCACCAACGCCAGGGAATGTACTCATGCCATTTAATACGCTTTTGCAAAAAACCGGGTTAGTCGCCATTTTACGCGGCGTGAAACCGGATGAGATTGTCGCCATCGGTGAAAAGCTGTATGCCGCTGGATTTCGCCTGATTGAGATTCCCATGAACTCGCCGGAGCCGTTGCAAAGTATCAGTTTACTGCGCGACGCCCTGCCTAAGGACTGCCTGGTCGGAGCCGGAACGGTGCTTTCGGTGGAGCAAGTCGTCGCGGTTAAAGAGGCTGGAGGCCAGATTATCGTAATGCCGCATTGCGATACTGCGGTGATCCGTCGTGCCCGTGCGCTGGGTATGTATTGTGCGCCTGGCGTCGCTACGCCCACCGAAGCTTTTGCTGCCATTGAACATGGCGCCAATGCCATCAAGCTGTTCCCGGCTGAACAAATTACGCCTGAAGTCACCAAAGCCTGGCGTGCGGTTATTCCACAATCCGTTCCGATGTTACCGGTTGGCGGTATCACTCCAGACACAATGGCGCGTTATCTGAGCCACGGCGCAAACGGCTTTGGCCTCGGTTCTGCGCTATATCGCCCCGGCATGACGCCAGAGCAAGTCTATGAAAATGCAGTACTGTTTATGAACGCATGGAACAATTTAAATAGCAAATAACTGATAAATAAGGATATAAAAGCAATGATAAAACATCTTACCTTACCGAAAAAAATGGCTGCAATGGTACTTCTTGCCGGCGCTGCCCTCAGCACTGCGCCTGTGCAGGCGGCCTCCTGGCCAACCAAACAGATCGAGTTAGTCGTACCCTACGCGGCCGGAGGCGGTACGGATCTGGTTGCCCGTGCCTTTGCTGATGCCGCCAAAAACCATTTGCCCGTCAGCATCGGGGTTATCAATAAACCTGGCGGTGGCGGCGCTATCGGCCTGAGTGAAATCGCCGCTGCCCGCCCTAACGGTTACAAAATGGGTTTAGGCACGGTTGAACTGACCACCCTTCCCAGTCTCGGAATGGTGCGTTTTAAAACCAGCGACTTTAAACCCATTGCCCGTCTGAATGCGGATCCTGCGGCTATCACCGTCCGTGCCGATGCACCGTGGAATAGCTATGAAGAATTTATGACTTACGCCAAAGCGAATCCCGGAAAAGTACGCATTGGTAACTCAGGCACCGGAGCAATCTGGCATCTGGCGGCAGCTGCACTGGAAGACAAAACGGGCGTGAAGTTTTCTCATGTCCCATATGACGGCGCAGCCCCTGCCATTACAGGCCTGTTAGGCGGGCATATTGAAGCGGTTTCCGTAAGCCCAGGTGAAGTTATCAATCATGTGAAAGGCGGCAAGCTGAAGACACTGGTAGTGATGGCGGATGAACGTATGAAAACCATGCCTGACGTCCCGACGTTAAAAGAGAAAGGCGTTGATCTCTCCATCGGCACCTGGCGCGGCCTGATTGTGTCGCAAAAAACGCCGCAGGATGTGGTTGATGTTCTGGCTAAGGCCGCAAAAGAGACGGCTGAAGAGCCTGCATTCCAGGATGCTCTGCAAAAGTTGAATCTCAACTATGCATGGCTTGATGGTGCCAGCTTCCAGACCCAAATCAACGAACAGGAAAAGTACTTTGACGAGTTACTAACTCGGCTGGGCTTGAAAAAATAATCCCGAGGTACGGTCGATGAACACAAAACAGTCTGTTGCTCAACTCGCCGTACCGCACCGCAAGCGCTTTTCATCCACTGTGGTGGTGGCGCTGTTACTTTGTGTGGTTGCTGGCGCGGTGATAATTAATGCCGCTGATTTTCCAGCAACTGCCATTGAAACGGATCCCGGTGCAAGTGCCTTCCCTACTTTCTATGCCTGCGCTCTGATTGTGCTCGCTGTCTTACTGGTGATACGCGATCTTTTGCTGGCAAAACCAGTCCCTTGCGCCAACGCACAGGAAAAACCGGCATTCAGGAAAACGGCAACGGGAATTGCGGCAACCGCGTTTTATATTGTGGCGATGAGCTACTGCGGTTATCTCATTACTACTCCTGTTTTCCTCATCGTCATTATGACGTTGATGGGCTACAGGCGATGGGTACTCACACCGGGTATTGCGCTGCTGTTAACGGCAATCCTCTGGTTGCTGTTTGTCGAAGCGTTACAGGTGCCATTGCCTGTCGGCACATTTTTCGAATAACAGGGGCCTGCAATGTTTGAAAGTGAACTTTTAACTCAGGGGTTTTCGACATTACTCAGTAATCCTCAGGCGCTGCTGTTTGCCACGTTTGGAGTGATACTGGGTATTATGATTGGCGCTCTGCCTGGCCTGACAGCGACCATGGGTGTGGCGATTTTGCTGCCTTTCACCTACGGCATGGAGCCTGTTTCTGGCTTGTTGATGATTTGCGGTGTCTTTTTTGGTGGTGTGTATGGTGGTTCTATCACCGCAATTTTGCTCAAAATTCCCGGTACGCCTGCCGCCGCTGCCACCGCCATTGACGGTTATGAGTTAACGAAGCAGGGAAAAGCCGGGCTGGCATTAAGTGCCGCCACGTTCTCTTCTTTTAGCGGTGGAACGCTCAGCATTATCGTATTGATGTTTCTCTCTCCGGTACTTGCCAGTTGGGCGTTGAAATTTAGTGCCTCGGAGTCCTTCGCCCTGGCAACCTTCGGACTAAGTATTATTGCCAGTATTTCCGGTGAGTCACTGATTAAAGGGCTGATTGCCGGGGTTGGCGGATTACTGATCGCAACGATAGGCCTCGATCCGATGGGCGGTTTTCCACGCTTTACGGGCGGGTTTGTGGAACTGATGAATGTGCCATTTATCCCGGTGATGATTGGTCTGTTTGCTGCTTCAGAAGCGTTCCGTTCTATGGAACAAAATCAGCATATTCGTCAGAGCGCGAACGTGGCTATCGGCAGTCTGTTACTGCCCTGGCAAACGCTACGCCGCATCGCATTAACCATTTTGCGCTCATCAGGATTAGGGGTTTTTATCGGCATGATCCCCGGTGCGGGGGCAGATATTGCAGCTTTTGTTGCCTATAACGAAACTCGTCGTTTCAGTAAGACGCCTGAAAACTTTGGTAAGGGTGAGATTAAGGCGGTGGCCTCCTGTGAGGCAGGCGCGAATGGCTGCACCGGTGGCGCATTGTTACCTATGCTGACGTTGGGGATCCCAGGCGATGCGGTAACTGCCATCATGCTGGGCGCGTTAACGTTACAAGGGATGCAGCCAGGCCCACTGATGTTTACCGACCACGGCGATATGGTTTATACGCTGTTTGTCGGCATGATCTTTTGTTACTTCATGCTGCTAGTTCTTGGACTGCTCTCTTTGAAAGTCATCGGTAACGTGGTGAAGATCCCCGGCAATATTCTCACGCCGATGATCCTCGCACTTTGTGTGGTCGGGACTTATGCGTTGAACAATAGCCTGTTTGATGTTGGCATTATGCTGATTGCAGGCGTGGTGGGCTATTTCATGCAAAAAGGGGGGTATCCGGCATCACCCGTAGTGCTGGCATTGATTATGGGGCCAATGGCGGAAAGTAATTTTCGCCGTGCGCTGTCGCTTTCTGGTGGGTCACTCGACTTTCTGTATACCCGACCGATAACCCTGGCATTGCTGACACTGGCAGCCTTTACGCTACTGACGCCAATAATACGCAAAATTATGCGCTTACGGCGTCAGTAATTGATATCGCTCCCCGACGTTGGGGAGTATGAGACTGATGACAAACGCTAAATTGCCTGATGCGCTGCGCTTATCAGGCCTACCACAGAAATGCAATATATTGAATTTGCATGCTTTTGTAGGCCGGGTAAGGCGATCACGCCGCATCCGGCATGAACAAAGCACACGTTAACAACAATCGGAATGCTCCCCTAAGCCAGGGAGCTTTTTTTATTTCAGCAGACGACGCGCCGCTTCCACCACGATTTTCACCGCCTGGCTTTCGGTTTGTTTCATCGTCTCAGCATTCGGGATCTCTTGTTGGGTACGATTGACGATAACGCCCGCCACCATACCGGCACGAAGGCCCTGGCTTGCACACATGGTCAGCAGGGTTGCAGATTCCATTTCATAGTTCATTACGCCCATCGCCTGCCACTCTTCCATAGAACCTTTAAAGTGACGGACTACGCGACCAGAGTAAGTATCGTAACGTTCCTGACCCGGGTAGAAGGTATCAGAAGAAGCCGTCACACCAACGTGAGTGGTGGCACCAATTGACTTCGCCGCTTCAACCAGCGCGGTCGTACATTCGAAATCTGCGACAGCCGGGAACTCCAGCGGAGCGAAGTGCAGGCTCGCGCCATCCAGACGAACAGACGCCGTGGTCACCAGCACATCGCCGACATTGATATGCGGCTGGATAGCGCCCGTTGTACCGATACGCAGGAAGGTGCGAATGCCCAGCTGTGCCAGCTCTTCAACCGCAATAGAGGTAGACGGGCCGCCGATACCGGTAGAGCAGACGATAACAGGTTTACCATCCAGCTCTGCACGCCAGGTGGTGAATTCGCGGTGAGATGCCAGCTTAACCGGCTTATCCATCAGCGCGGCGATCTTTTCCACACGATCCGGGTCGCCAGGGACGATGGCAAGCGTAGCCCCTTGTAAATCGTTTTTAGTGAGGCCGAGATGAAAAACATCAGACTTGGACATATACAACTCCTCTGTGAATCGGTTTAGTCAGAAGAAGCAAAAAGACACTTTACCGAAGGGTTTAACATTTTTTCGTGACACTCATCACCTTGATGCAAATGCGTTGCATAAATTTACCCAGCAAAAGTGATGCGAATCACATAAATCACTCTTCATTCTGCATGACTGCATAAAAGATGAGCCGATTCAGGCAATGTGATTTGTTGCATGCTGACTATAGTTAACATTGCGCAACATTTTTATAAGGGTACGGAGAATACCATGGCAACAACACAACAATCTGGATTTGCACCTGCTGCATCACCTCTCGCTTCGACCATCGTTCAGACCCCGGATGACGCGATTGTAGCAGGCATCACCTCTATCCCTTCACAAGGGGATAACATGCCTGCTTACCATGCCAGACCAAAGCAGAGCGATGGCCTACTACCAGTGGTCATTGTAGTGCAGGAAATTTTTGGCGTGCATGAACATATCCGCGATATTTGTCGCCGTCTGGCGCTGGAGGGGTATCTGGCTATCGCACCTGAACTTTACTTCCGCGAAGGCGATCCGAATGATTTTGCCGATATCCCTACGCTGCTTAGCGGTCTGGTAGCAAAAGTGCCTGACTCGCAGGTGCTGGCCGATCTCGATCATGTCGCCAGTTGGGCGTCACGCAACGGCGGCGATGTTCATCGCTTAATGATCACCGGATTTTGCTGGGGTGGACGTATCACCTGGCTATATGCTGCGCATAACCCGCAACTGAAAGCGGCGGTGGCATGGTACGGCAAACTGACAGGCGATAAGTCGCTGAATTCACCGAAACAACCTGTTGATATCGCAACCGATCTTAACGCGCCGGTTCTCGGCTTATATGGTGGTCAGGATAACAGCATTCCGCAGGAGAGCGTTGAAACCATGCGCCAGGCGCTGCGGGCTGCTAATGCGAAAGCAGAGATTATCGTCTACCCGGATGCCGGGCATGCATTCAACGCCGATTATCGCCCGAGCTATCATGCTGAGTCGGCGAAAGATGGCTGGCAGCGTATGCTGGAGTGGTTTAAGCGGTATGGTGGGAAACGGAATTAGTTTCCTCTTATTCTATATTTGAGATGGTGAGTGAACGAATGCGTTTTGCTGCCATCTCTGTCCCCCAAAAAATAATCAGTATGAATTGATTGGAGAGCACGACTCCGCTATTTGACCTTAAGAAAGTCGGCAAGTCATAGTCATAAATGAGTCTCTTCACTGGCAGACACCTTAAAGATTTACCATCAACTCCCATTCTCAAACAAACATTAATTATTATCAACACATTCACATTAATTATAAATTACCTCAGACCTTCCTGATAAAAAGATATTAAAGTGAAACATTTTGTTTTTCACATTTTAGTTCATCCCTTTTAGGCGTAAATAAAGGTAAAAAATAACAATACTATTTTTCTTTCACAAAAAAATTAACAAAAGGTTTTTCAAGGATGAGTGATATTATCTACCTGACCATAACCGGAGAACAACACGGATGTATTTCCTCTCGTTGTGGAACGAGCACATCAATAGGTAATCGCTGGCAGATTGGTCATGAAGATGAAATCTTCGCATTCTCGCTCTCTAATAGTATTACGAATACAGGAAAAGGGTCACATTTGCATGGCCTTAGTTTCTGTAAGTTGATTGACAAAAGCTCCCCGTTACTTATTAACGCTATTAACAATAACGAGCAGTTGTTCATGGAGTTTGACTTCTATCGGATCAATAGATTTGGTCGATGGGAGAAATATTACAACATTCAACTCCGCGGCGCGCTCTTATCAGCAATCAATCACCTGTTTACGGAGAACAATCTGGATACAGAAACCATCACTGTCAGTTATGAATATATACTCTCCAGGCATCTGATTGCTAATACTGAATTTAGTTATTTGGCATTTCCCGATAACTACAATCGTCTGTTTATACCACGGCCAAAAACTAAAGATGATAATGGCCTCAAAACACTCAATAGTAAAGCTGTTGGCAGACTGCTTGCTGCTGGCGGCATATACAATGGGAATATCGAAGGATTCAGGGAAACAGCAAACAAGTTGGGGGGAGATGCACCTGCTGGTTACGATCAAGTTATGGATAACAAAGGGTTACTCATCGCTGGTGCTTCAATAGTTGCTGGAGCAGTTCTGGGGAGAATGAGACTCCCTGATTTGGAATCACTTGAGCATTTCGGAGCCAGAGGAGCAGTATCAGGAAGACCATTTAATCCCGACCTTGCCGGTGGTCCAATAGAAAATCTGACGACAGATGGCGTAACAATCAACAGGGAAGGTATCGCTATTGTTGAAAAACACATAGCCAGATTTGGTCATGACCCTGTAAATGAAGTGATGATCAATAGACTGAAAGACATTGAGAAAGGAAAAATCCCCCCAGAACAAGTAGATCTTAACTTCTATACTCATGAATGTCGGGAATATCAGCGTTACTGTAATCTTGGTTGGGAAACAGGACAACCTGATGGTGACGCAGGCTATGCACTCTGGAATCATACGCATACTGCTACTCTAGAAGATTATAAACTTAAGGGAGAACTTAATGACTTATACCACCAGGACGCACTTGACTATGATAACTGAAACTGAAATTAACATACTGAAAGTTATGGCTGAGAAAGATATAAACTGGAACTGGATGAATCTCGATCGCACACTATCTATAAGGCAAACTCCAGGATTCGGTAATGTTGTTAACATTGTTAACAAATTAGCTAACGAGGGTTTGGTTATTATTGAGGATAGCGGACATAAGTCTATGCCTCACTACCACGTTACTGATAAGGGATACAATCTCGTGAAAAGTGAGAATAAATAACGTAGCGTTGATTACTGAACAAATCGCTCAGGATTATATTTTGCGAAAAAAATGATTCGGTTATTTCTGTGTCTGAACGGCCGCAGATAGCAAAATGGCTTCCGGTGATGGAAGCCATCAGATTATTGGCAAAGTGCGTGTTGTTCATGCCGGATGCGGCGTGAACGCCTTATCTGGCCAACTAAATCTTGAAAATTCAATAAATTGAATAAATTATGTAGACTTGGTATCAGGCAGTTTTGCCTCTTTCATCGTACTGCAATTTACAGTGACTCGTTAATACTCATCACCCCCGACGCAAATTCTGCGCCGCCTGCACCATGTTCGCCAGTGCCGCGCGGGTTTCTGGCCAGCCGCGCGTTTTCAGACCACAGTCCGGGTTGACCCACAGACGCTCTGCCGGAATGCGTTTTGCCGCTTTCTTCAGCAGGGCTTCAATCCATTCCACGCTCGGTACGTTTGGCGAGTGAATGTCATAGACGCCAGGACCGATTTCATTTGGATAATCAAACTCTTCAAACGACTCCAGCAACTCCATGTCGGAACGCGAGGTTTCGATTGTGATGACGTCTGCGTCCAGCGCCGCAATCGAATCCATGATGTCGTTGAACTCGCAGTAACACATGTGAGTGTGGATTTGCGTGTCATCTTTCGCTACGGCAGCGTTGATACGGAAAGCCTCCACGCCCCACTGGAGATAGGCATCCCAGTCGCTGCGACGCAGCGGTAAACCTTCGCGTAGCGCCGGTTCATCAATCTGGATGATGCCAATTCCAGCGGCTTCCAGATCGGCCACTTCATCACGAAGCGCCAGCGCAATTTGTTTGGCGATGGTTTCACGGCTGACATCTTCACGCGGGAACGACCAGCAGAGAATGGTCACCGGGCCAGTCAGCATCCCTTTCACCGGTTTGTCGGTCAGCGATTGCGCATACTTTGCCCACTCCACGGTAATCGGTGCCGGGCGGCTAACGTCACCAATGACAATCGGCGGTTTCACGCAGCGGGAACCGTAGCTCTGTACCCAACCGTTTTGTGTAAAGACAAAACCGTCGAGGTGCTCACCAAAGTATTCCACCATGTCATTACGCTCGGCCTCACCATGCACCAGCACATCCAGACCCAGACGTTCCTGCTCAACAATGGCCTGCTTGATATGTTCTGCAATGCCCGTACGATAGTTGTTGGCGTCGAGATTACCCTTTTTGAAATCCAGACGCAGGGTACGGATTTCTGTGGTTTGCGGGAAAGAGCCAATCGTGGTGGTCGGCCACGCGGGCAGTTTAAAACGCGCACGCTGGGCTTCAGCACGCACTTCATAGACATTCGCACGCTGACTGTCCTGGGCGGTGATCGCCGCCAGACGCTTTTCTACTGCCGGATTATGTACACGAGTAGAGTGACGACGCGCCTGAATCGGTGCACTCCACTCTGCCAGAGCTGCCGTGTCACCACTGTTCAGCGCATCGCGCAGCAATGCCAGTTCATGGCATTTTTGCAGGGCGAAGGCAAACCAGCTTTTCACTTCTGCATCAAGACGCGTTTCCACGCTCAGGTCGATAGGGCTGTGCAGCAATGAGCAGGAAGATGCCACCCACAAATCACGTTTGCCGACAATGTCCTTAATTTGCGCATATTTCTCGGTAAGATCGGCGCGCCAGACGTTACGACCATTGATAAGACCCGCAGACAGCAGCCAGTCAGAAGGCAGACGCTTGTGCAGTTCAGCAACGTCATCTTTACCATGTACGAGATCGACATGCAGCCCCTGAACAGGCAGCGCAGTAATGGTGTCGAGGTTTGGCGTTACGCCTTCAAAATAGGTGGTCAGCAGCAGTTTCACCTGGCCCTGGAGCGCGTCGTAAGCGGGTTTATAGGCGTCCAGCCACGCCTGCGGCAGTTCCAGCACCAGTGCGGGTTCGTCGATCTGTACCCACTCAATGCCACGTTTTGCCAGTTCTGCCAACACTTGCTGATAAACCGGCAGAATGTCGTTTAGCAGGCTCAGGCGATCAAACTGTTCACCTTTCACTTTACCCAGCCACAGGTAGGTAACCGGTCCCAGCAGCACGGGCTTGACCTTGTGGCCCAGCGCCAGCGCCTCGTCCACTTCCTCCAGCAGCTGCGTCCAGGTCAGTTTGAACTGTTGGCCTTTAACGAACTCCGGCACCATGTAGTGATAGTTGGTGTTAAACCATTTGGTCATTTCCGCTGCCGCCGCAGGTTCGCCAGTCGGCGCACGTCCACGACCAATACGGAACAGGGTGTCGATATCTACCGAACCATCTTTGTTCTGATGACGTGGCGGAACGTTACCCAGCAGCAGACTGGTGGTCAGTACATGATCGTACCAGGCAAAATCGCCCACCGGCAGCAGGTCGATACCCGCTTGCTTTTGTTGATCCCAGTGACGAGCACGCAGTTCACGCCCTACCGCCAGCAGTTCTTCACGCGTGGTGTTCCCGGCCCAATAACTCTCTTGCGCTTTTTTCAGCTCGCGACGCAGGCCAACGCGAGGGAAACCGAGGGTGTGATTCAATATTGTCATTTTTCTTCCTCTAATTATATGTAAATCCTATGGATTTTGAATTTAGGGAAGGCGGTAAGTTTATTCATCCCCGGGAGCTTACTGAAGTAAGTGACCGGGGTGAAGAAACGCAGCCAACGCACCATAAATTTAAAAGACGAAGGATTTTAGCCGTCCAGATGTTTACACATCCATAATTGGCGGTTACTGTATATTCCTCAAGCGCAAATTATTCATGCCGAAGTGAAGGACTTTCATGATCGAAGTAAAACACCTGAAAACGCTACAAGCGTTGCGGAACTGCGGCTCACTCGCAGCCGCTGCGGCGACGTTGCATCAAACGCAATCCGCCCTGTCTCACCAGTTTAGCGATCTGGAACAACGCCTTGGCTTCCGGCTATTTGTGCGTAAAAGCCAGCCGCTTCGGTTTACACCGCAGGGAGAAATCCTGTTGCAACTGGCGAATCAGGTGCTGCCGCAAATCAGCCAGGCACTGCAAGCCTGCAATGAACCGCAGCAGACGCGCCTGCGCATTGCCATTGAGTGCCATAGCTGTATTCAGTGGCTGACGCCCGCGTTAGAAAATTTCCATAAGAACTGGCCGCAGGTGGAGATGGATTTTAAATCGGGCGTGACGTTTGACCCGCAGCCCGCGTTGCAGCAGGGTGAGCTGGATCTGGTGATGACCTCCGATATTCTGCCGCGCAGTGGCCTGCATTATTCGCCGATGTTCGATTATGAAGTGCGTCTGGTGTTGGCACCTGACCATCCACTGGCGACAAAAACGCGAATCACGCCGGAAGATCTCGCCAGCGAGACGCTGTTAATTTATCCGGTGCAGCGTAGCCGACTGGATGTCTGGCGGCATTTTCTTCAGCCCGCAGGCGTTAGCCCGTCACTGAAAAGCGTCGATAACACCTTGTTGTTGATTCAGATGGTTGCCGCACGGATGGGCATCGCTGCGCTACCGCACTGGGTGGTGGAGAGTTTTGAACGCCAGGGTCTGGTGGTCACCAAAACCCTGGGCGAAGGATTGTGGAGCCGACTGTACGCCGCCGTGCGCGATGGCGAGCAGCGTCAGCCGATTACAGAAGCGTTTATTCGCTCAGCGCGCAATCACGCCTGCGATCATCTGCCGTTTGTGAAGAGCGCGGAGCGACCCACTTACGATGCACCCACAGTGAGGCCAGGATCACCAGCGCGCCTGTAATAAACGTTGGCCAGTGCGGCTGTTGGTGCCAGATAGCCAGGTTAACCAACAGCCCTGCCGGAACGTGCATATTATTCATAATGCCCAGCGTTCCGGCGTCCACCTGCGTCGCGCCGTAGTTCCACATAAAGTAGCCAATTCCGGAGGCCACCACGCCAAGAAACACCAGAATGCCCCATTGCAGCGTGGTTTGCGGCATTTTCTGCGCATTTCCCAGCAAAAACCATGCAATCACTGCCACCAGAAACGCGCCAAGATAGAACCACGCAAAGGCGTTATGCTGTGGCATCGGACGAGTTTCCATCAGGCGTTTGTAACCCACCATGCCGATGGCAAAAGTGATATTGGAGAGTTGCACCAGCAGCAGGCCAGTCCAGAAGTGGTCGGTGACCTGATCATAGCGAATAATCCCGGCACCAATCACCGCCAACAAGGCGCTAAAAGCATAACCCCAGCGCAGACGGCGCTTACTCATGATGTCATAAATCAGCGTGATGTAGAGCGGCGTCAGTACGGTGAACAGCAACAGTTCGGAGACCGTCAGGTAGAGATAGGCGCGAAAACTCAGCATATACATCACGCCAAGCTGCATCGCGCCCACCAGCATATACAGACCGACCGTTTTCAGGCTATTGCCACGGGTACGCAGAAACGGCAGAAACACGAGTGCCGCCAGGCCAACGCGCACCAGCACTGCAAAATAGCTATCGACGTGCCCCGCAAGGTACTCGCCATAAAAGCTAAAGGAGAAGGCCCACAGAATCGTGGTGATGATAAGTAGCGCCACAATGGAAAACTCTTTGATTAACGAGTATCCATTGTAGCGAAGTATCAGGTTGACAACTGACTAAATAAAGAACGATTACGATAAATAGAGTTTACGCAGATAATGCGGCACCGCGTCTTCGGCATTAGTACCAATCACTTCCAGCTCCGGATGCAGATCTTTCAGACGCTGGTGCGCACTGCCCATAATGCAGCCTTTACCTGCCATCGACAGCATTTCGGCGTCGTTCATCCCGTCACCAAAGGCAATACAATCTTTCAGACTGTAGCCCAGTTTCTTCGCCACCGCTTCCAGGGCATGGCCTTTTGAAACGCCGCCCGCCATCACTTCCAGACAAGTTAGGGTAGAGAAACTGACATTGACGCGATCGCCCCAACGAGCGTTGATTGCCTGTTCCAGCGGCAGCAGTTGTTCATGAGAATCACAGGTGAAGAACACTTTGCTGACGCCTTCCGGATCCAGTAATCCTGGCTCATACAGCGCATATTTGAACACCGCTTCTTTAAAAAAGCGCATCTCTTCCGGGCGGTGGCGATTCATAAACCATTCGTCGTCGCGATAAACGTTAGTAATGATGTCCGGGTTGTCGTTGACCACGCCAAACAGATCGCTGGCAATGTCGCGATCCAGGTTATGAGCAAAAATCAGATTGCCATCCAGATCATGAACGCGCGCGCCATTGGAGGTAATCATGTAAGACTTAATCTCCAGATTATCGCGAATTTGCCCCACATCAACGTGGTGACGACCGGTCGCAAACACAAAGTTGATGCCGCGCGCGGTGAGCAGCTTCAGAGTTTCTTTGGCGTAAGGGGATAACGTATGGTCGGGAGAAAGTAACGTGCCATCTAAATCAGACGCAACAACCTGGTACATAAGAAATTTAAACCTCTGTAGAGCGGTTTCCGCTGGGTGAGTTATGCCTGTTGAAAAAATCAACAATGGCGTGGAGCGCGACTGAGCGCATTGCGTCCTTTTCAAAAAGGATCTCATGGTACGCACCTTTAATTACCAGCGGTCGTCCTCCTTCGACAGGATGGCCCGCAGCGGTGCGGAGTTCACAAAAACGGTCGTGCATGCGGTTATCCACCACGCGTTCCTCTTCAGCCTGCAAGAGAAGCGTTGGCGTAGCGTCATCACCCGCTCCGGCTAACACCTGTTCGCCAGCCAGAATACTTTCGCGTACCCAATGGTAGGTCGGCCCACCGACGCGAATCGTTGGGTCATCAGCATAGAAGCGTAAGTTACGTCGATATCGCTGTCTGCTGTGGGTCAGTACGTTGATAGCAAACGGCAACGCGCGCCAGCGCCCGGTGCCTATTGCATAGCCATCACGAAAACGTGGATGCGCTTCGGCCCAGTTAAGGATCTGCCGCGCCATAAATGACGGCATACGAATCACGATCCCAAACATTGGCGCAGTTAGCGCAATGGCGTCACATACACCTGGATGGCGTTGCAGAAATAACGTGGAGATCGCACCGCCCATCGAATGTGCCAGTATATAGCGTTTACGCCACGAACCGGGCTGAACCTCCTGTTGCCAGAATGCCGCCAGATCATCAACATAATCATTAAAGCGATTAACATGCCCGAGATGCGGATCGGCTAACAGGCGACCGGAACGCCCTTGTCCTCGATGGTCGATGATTAAGACATCAAACCCCAAATGGAACAGGTCGTAGGCCAGTTCCGCATATTTTACGTAGCTCTCAATACGCCCCGGGCAGATGACTATCACCCGGTCATGGTGCTGTGCGCGAAAACGGACAAAGCGCACCGGAATGTCATCTACACCAGTAAACTCTGCTTCATCACGCTGACGCCAGAAATCAGTCAGCGGTCCCATGGTAAAAGCAGCAAACGCGTTTTCTCTTGTTTCCCAGTCTTTTTGCTGCTGAAACATCGGGTAATCTGCCTCTTAAACCACGTAAAATCGTTTTTTTAAGCGTGTCTGACACAACGCTGCGACAGTAGCGTATTGTGGCACAAAAATAGACACACCGGGAGTTCATCATGACCTTAGAATGGTGGTTTGCCTACCTGCTAACATCAATCATTTTAAGCCTGTCGCCAGGCTCTGGTGCAATCAACACCATGACCACCTCGCTCAATCACGGTTATCGTGGTGCGATGGCGTCTATTGCCGGTTTGCAGACGGGGCTGGCAATACATATTGTGCTGGTTGGCGTGGGTTTAGGAACGCTATTTTCCCGCTCAGTGATTGCGTTTGAAGTGTTGAAGTGGGCAGGCGCAGCTTATTTGATTTGGCTGGGTATCCAGCAGTGGCGCGCCGCTGGTGCAATTGATCTTAAATCGCTGGCCTCTCCTCAATCGCGCCGACATTTGTTCCAGCGCGCAGTTTTTGTGAATCTCACCAATCCCAAAAGTATTGTGTTTCTGGCGGCGCTCTTTCCGCAATTCATCATGCCGCAGCAGCCACAACTGATGCAGTATATCGTGCTCGGCGTCACCACTATTGTGGTCGATATTATTGTGATGATCGGTTACGCCACCCTTGCTCAACGGATTGCTCTATGGATTAAAGGACCAAAGCAGATGAAGGCGCTGAATAAGATTTTCGGCTCGTTGTTTATGCTGGTGGGAGCGCTGTTAGCATCGGCGAGACATGCGTGAAAAATAATGTCGGATGCGGCGTAAACGCCTTATCCGACTTACTCTGATGACGCGTCTGGCATCAACGCGAAATAATCAAATGAATGCCAAATCCGGCAAATAACGCCCCGGCAAAACCATCAATCCACTTCGCCAGACGTTGATAACCACGGCGCATTTGCGGTAGAGCAAACAGGCTGGCAACCACCGTAAACCACGCCAGCGTTTCGACAATAATCAACGCGAAAATGCCCCAGCGCTCAGTGGTGCCGACGTTCTCACCAACAAACAATGAGAATACCGAACCAAAGTAGATAATCGCTTTCGGATTGGCGAGATTAGTCAGTAATCCTTTGAGGAAACTACGCCCGCTTTTCGCCAGCTCGACCTGTGGCGCAGGCGCAGAAACAGCCTCTTTTTTCAGCGCGCCACGCAGCATCTGGTAACCCATCCAGCAAAGATACAGGCCACCGCCCACCATAATCAGCGTATGCAGCCAGGCCATTTTTTCGATAATCAAATGCAGGCCAAGCAACGCGATCCCTGCCCAAACCATTACGCCGCAGGTAATGCCCAGCACGCCCATCATCGCCTCTTTACGGGAACGACTGACAGCGGTCTGAGAAACAAAGAAGAAATCGGGACCGGGGCTCATAAGCGCCACAATATGAACCATGGCAACGGTGAGGAATAACATCAACATACAATTGACTCGCGGAGAAATCGTTTACGGAGTCTTCATCCTGGCACTTTTTTATGCTGCTGACTACTCTTCGTCATCGCCATCGACATGCGCACGGATAAGTGCCATAAACGGTTTGCCAAAGCGTTCCAGCTTGCGCATCCCAACGCCGTTAACGCTGAGCATTTCGCTGGCGGAGATCGGCATCTGTTCCGCCATCTCAATCAAGGTCGCATCGTTAAACACCACATACGGCGGGACATTACTTTCATCGGCAATCGATTTACGCAGTTTGCGTAATTTAGCGAACAGTTTACGATCGTAATTGCCGCCGAACGATTTCTGCATCGCCTTCGGTTTAAGCGCCACAATACGCGGCACGGCAAGTTGTAAAGAGGATTCGCCGCGCAACACAGGCCGTGCGGCTTCTGTCAGTTGTAATGCCGAATGCTGGGCGATGTTTTGCGTCACCAGACCGAGGTGGATCAACTGGCGGATTACGCTCACCCAGTGCTCATGACTTTTATCGCGACCCATGCCGTAGACTTTCAGTTTGTCATGACCATAGTCGCGGATTCGCTGGTTATTGGCGCCGCGAATCACTTCCACTACATAGCCCATACCAAAACGCTGATTCACACGACCAATGGTGGAAAGCGCAATCTGCGCATCGGTTGAACCATCGTATTGTTTCGGCGGATCGAGGCAGATATCGCAGTTCCCGCACGGCTCCTGCCGCCCTTCGCCAAAGTAGTTCAGCAGCACCAGACGACGGCAAGTTTGCGCTTCGGCAAACGCGCCCATCGCATTGAGTTTATGGCGCTCGATATCCTGCAACTGCCCCTGCGGCTTCTCTTCCAGACAACGGCGCAGCCACGCCATATCAGCCGGATCGTAAAACAGCATCGCTTCCGCGGGCAGGCCATCACGCCCGGCGCGACCGGTTTCCTGATAATAGGATTCGATATTGCGTGGAATATCAAAGTGAACCACGAAGCAGACGTTAGGCTTGTTGATGCCCATGCCGAACGCTACCGTCGCCACCACAATTTGCAGGTCATCACGCTGGAATTTTTCCTGCACGTCCGCACGGACATCGTTTTCAAGCCCGGCGTGATAAGCCGCTGCGCTGATACCCTTGCTTTGCAGACGTGCGGCGGTGTCTTCTACTTTCGCACGACTATTACAGTAAATAATCCCCGACTTACCGCGTTGTTCCTGCACGTAGCGCATCAACTGATCGAGCGGTTTGAATTTCTCCATCAGCATGTAGCGAATGTTCGGGCGATCAAAACTGCTGATTTGAATCAGCGGATCGTTCAGCCCCAGCAGGCGCACGATATCCTGCCGCGTGGTGTCGTCGGCGGTGGCGGTTAGCGCCATAAACGGCAGAGTAGGAAAACGCTGACGCAGCTGACCGAGCGCGGCGTATTCCGGGCGGAAATCGTGCCCCCATTGGGAGATACAGTGCGCTTCATCAACGGCTAATAACACTGGATTCCAGTGCGCCAGATGCTCAAGGAAGTTATCCAGCATCAGGCGTTCCGGCGCGATATACAGCAGGCGGATTTGCCCGGTGCGGCAGCCTGTCATTACTTCAAGCTGCTGCTCGCGGGTTTGCGTCGAGTTAAGGCACGCCGCCGCCACGCCGTTGGCCTGTAGCTGATCCACCTGATCTTTCATCAACGAAATCAGTGGTGAAACAACCACGGTAAGACCGTTTAGCAGTAAGGCAGGAATTTGATAGCAAAGGGATTTTCCGCCACCAGTGGGCATGACGACCAGGCAATCGCTACCGGAAAGTACGGTGTCGATAATCTCTTCCTGGCCGGGGCGAAACTGTTGGTAGCCAAAGGTTTCTTGTAAAACCTGTTTAGCCCCGGACTCCAGATTCAACACTTCCGCCTGCGCCACATTAACCCCGATTGCCTGAAATAAAAACAGGCGCTATTTTCAGCGCCTGCGCGAGAAACTGCAATGCTTTTAGTCTCTGAGAGGGTAATCCTGGATGCTGGATTCCAGTTTTGCCTTTCAATCAACTCACATTAGAACAAGTCGTTCAGCATAACCCCCACACCCACACGGGTCTGGTTAAAGTTATAGTCGATGAGCGATTCGCCATAACCGCTGTAAACCTGGGTATAAAGGCGCACATGCCTGGTGATCGGGTAACTTAAGCCTAACTCCGCACCACCGTAACCGGTGTTCCAGTTGTACTGTCCTTTCGCACTCAGCACCGCATCACCCAGGTGATAGCCGATTTTAAGCTGGTAGTAACCCATATATTTGGTGATATCTGGGTTATCGTCAGTATTCCCCACCACATACCACGGCTTCACCTCTACCAGCCAGTTACCGTTTTCTGCCATCAGACGGGTATAAAGGCGGTTCCAGCTGCGGGAAGTCGGGTCTGAACGCCCGTTAGAGTCGTGGTTATAACCCATCTCCACATCGCGCAGCGTCCAGCCAGCAAAGCGGTAATCTGTGGCAAAACCAAGGAACAATTGCGGTTCGTAGTTGGTTTCACGAAACGGTGAAGACTCTTCGCTATTGGACAGTTGCCACCAGGATTTTTGCGTGTAAGAAGCTCCCAACACCGAATTTGGCCCCAATATTCCGCGCCACAGCGGAAATGCCAGGCTCAACTGGAATTTCACTTCATCCTTACGCGCGTTTTCCGCCCAGTCATAACTGGCGATCGCTTCTTTGTTCAGATCGCTGGTTTGGGTGTAGATGAGGTAGTTGGTGTCATAAGGATAGAGCGTGAAAGGATTGTCATGCTCCTGCAGCATATTCGCAATAATACTGCCACGCACCGCAGGCGCGTCATGCACCTCTTTTACCGTTGCCTCTTGCGCATACACTGCCATTGGCAACATAAACACCGGCAACAACCAGCCCTGCAGAGTCCGCATCGGTCGTGTTCTCCGTAACGAATTATTGATTAGATGAATATTTTTCTGCGGGCTATTTTACATACTTAACTCCTTTGCCGTTAGTTATCCCTTCCTAAAGTAGAAACCAACAAAAAAGAAGCATAAAATCAACATTTCATTAACCAATGAAGTGTAAGGATGATATGTCTGCCGTACTGACCGCTGAACAAGCCCTGAAATTAGTGGGTGAGATGTTTGTTTATCACATGCCATTTAACCGTGCGTTAGGGATGGAACTGGAGCGTTACGAAAAAGAGTTCGCACAGCTGGCCTTTAAAAATCAGCCAATGATGGTGGGTAACTGGGCGCAAAGCATTTTGCACGGCGGGGTCATTGCGTCGGCGCTGGATGTCGCCGCAGGTCTGGTGTGCGTGGGAAGTACCTTAACCCGCCACGAAACCATCAGTGAAGATGAACTACGCCAGCGGCTATCGCGGATGGGGACCATTGATCTTCGCGTCGATTATCTGCGCCCAGGCAGGGGCGAGCGTTTTACTGCTACCAGTAGTCTGTTGCGTGCAGGCAATAAAGTCGCCGTTGCCCGCGTTGAATTACACAATGAAGATCAGCTTTATATTGCCAGTGCCACCGCCACCTATATGGTAGGTTGATAACGTAAAAGCAGGTAAACTGCTTTTACCCATAAAAAATGAGTTTTTCCAATGGATATCAAACAAACGCGGCAGGGCGTATTACTCGCTCTTGCCGCTTATTTTATTTGGGGTATTGCGCCAGCGTACTTCAAGCTGATTTACTACGTGCCCGCCGATGAGATCCTGACGCATCGCGTGATCTGGTCGTTTTTCTTTATGGTGGTGCTGATGAGCATTTGCCGCCAGTGGTCCTATTTAAAAACGCTGATTCAGACACCACAGAAAATTTTTATGCTGGCAGTCTCTGCCGTGCTGATTGGTGGCAACTGGCTACTGTTTATCTGGGCGGTGAACAATCACCATATGCTGGAAGCGAGCCTTGGTTACTTTATTAACCCGCTGGTGAACATTGTGCTGGGGATGATTTTCCTCGGCGAGCGATTCCGCCGGATGCAATGGCTGGCGGTGATTCTGGCGATATGTGGTGTATTGGTCCAGCTCTGGACTTTTGGTTCGCTGCCAATCATCGCGCTGGGGCTGGCGTTTAGTTTTGCCTTCTACGGCCTGGTACGCAAGAAAATTGCCGTTGAAGCGCAAACCGGCATGTTAATCGAAACCATGTGGCTGCTGCCCGTGGCGGCGATTTACCTGTTTGCTATTGCCGACAGCTCAACCAGCCATATGGGGCAAAACCCGATGTCGCTGAATTTACTGCTGATCGCCGCCGGTATTGTCACCACCGTGCCACTGTTATGTTTTACCGCAGCAGCTACACGCTTACGACTCTCAACATTAGGCTTTTTCCAGTACATTGGGCCGACGCTAATGTTCCTGTTGGCAGTGACGTTTTATGGTGAAAAACCGGGAGCCGATAAGATGGTGACTTTCGCCTTTATTTGGGTAGCGCTGGCAATTTTTGTGATGGATGCGATTTATACGCAGCGTAGAACGTCCAAATAAAAAATAAATATATTCTGAAAAAATATGCCGACTCTTGCATGAGAGTGGGCATATTGCCATGCTGACAGGAGACTCACACAAGGATGTAAAATTTATGTTGCGTATATTTATCCCAACATCTAACGGTAAGATTTCCAGACGTCGTTATATATTTTCATTTATTTTAATAAATTTCATTTTTGCCTTTCTTATTATCTTTTTTAACGATGGGGACGCAGGTTTTCTTGTTATTGTCTCTACCATCGCACTCCATTATCTCGTCATCAACATGAATTGCCAACGACTCCGTGATAGTGGTTTCATATATATAAAAACTTATATTTTTGGTACATTAGCAGTATATATCATCTCTATCATCACAATGATAGCCGAACATTTTGATTGTTCAGGCAATGGTTCGATGATTTTTTTGATTTGTTATTTTTCCACTTTCAGTATGCTAATGCTTGCACCTACTGATTCATCAAAACAATAGTTATGGAGTATTTATGAGTAAGGAATATATGAACGATGGTTCATTAAGTGAAAAATGGAAATATCGCTTTAGTTTTTATGATCAACATGGCTTTCCTGGATTCTGGGGGGCAACACCAGAATATAAAGCAGCATTTAAAGCATTAAAAGTAAGACAACGATTAACTATTCAAATTAATTTCATTGCTTTCTTCTGTTCCTGGATCTATCTATTTGTTCTGGGTTTATGGAAAAAAGCAATTATAGTTCTATTACTTTGCATTCTATCTCTATTTGTTGGTGCACTAATTGGCGTTAACATTTTGGGAATTGCCGTAGCAGCCTATGTTGCTGTTAACACGAACAAATGGTTTTATGAGAAAGAGGTAAAAGGGTTAAATACCTGGAGCCTTTGAATAACTGGTGGCTTAGCCGGGCTAAACCACCACTCTCGTTTTTTACAACCAGTTCTTCCGTTTAAAGTACAGATACGGTGCCAGGCCCGCGAGGATCATAAAGATAATCGCGCCTGGGTAGCCGAAGCTCCACTTCAGTTCCGGCATAAACTCAAAGTTCATCCCGTAGCTGGAAGCGACCAGCGTCGGTGGCAGGAACACCACGGATACCACCGAGAAGATTTTGATGATGCGGTTCTGCTCGATATTGATAAAGCCCATCGCCGCCTGCATCAGGAAGTTCACCTTCTGGAACAGGGATTCGTTATGCGGCAGCAGGGATTCGATATCTCGCAGGATTTCACGCGCCTGCTCCAGTTGCCCACCCGGTAAGCGTGCTTTACGTACCAGGAAGTTGAGCGCGCGCTGGGTATCCATCAGACACAGGCGAACTTTCCAGCCGATATCTTCCAGCTCCGCCAGTGTGGAGAGTGCTTCGTCGTACTCATCGCCCTGATGCCCTTCCATAATTACCCGGCTCAACTGCTCCAGGTCGCTGTAGATATTTTCAATTTCATCTGCCAACTGTTCGATTTTGGTTTCGAACAGATCCAGCAGCAGCTCGTAGGCGTTACCGTCCACCATTGACTGGCTACGGGCGCGCATACGATACAGACGAAAAGCGGGCAGTTCACGCTCACGCAGAGTAAACAGACGACCATCACGGATGGTAAATGCCACAGTGGAGTTACCGGCGTGATCTTCCGCATCTTCAAAGAAGAAGAAGGAGTGAATATGCAGGCCGTCATCGTCTTCAAAGAAACGTGCAGATGCTTCGATGTCTTCCAGTTCCGGGCGGGTTGCCAGGCTCTGGCCAAGTTCAGATTGTACGCGCAGTCGCTCGTCGTCATCCGGTTCGACAAGATCAATCCATACTGCATTTACAAGGGGTTGTGACTCTTCGACTTCCAGCCGGGTCAGTCGGTTATTTTCCAGTTGAAATGCGCTCAGCATGACCGGGACTCCCAATGCTTAAAATATCGGACAGTTCGGTGGGCACACAGAAACAAATTGGGTTTCAGACCATTAAACAGCCTGACTCAGCGCGACGGGAAAAATTGAGGTCGCTGACAACCGCTAAGGCTATCAGCAAAAAGGGATAGCCTTAGGAGTTGATCCTGAATGACAGGATAGTGAGCCAGTATCTACTGGGTGTGTCCAAGGCGAATGTCCTCTTAGAGTGATCGTGCGCGCATGTTACGCCAGCAAAATTTTGCCGTCAACACGCAACAGAACACCACAGAACAATAGTTGAACTTCGCGCTTTTTGGTACTCGTCAAGGTCGCTAACAGGATAAAAAAATCCCACATCCAGGACCTATAATGGCGCATCGGCTACTCATTGGTAAAGGAATGATCACCTTGAATCTCAAACGGATTTTTCTCGCCCTCACCTTACTTCCCTTGTTTGCTGTTGCCGCTGATGATTGCGCATTATCAGATCCGACACTGACCGTACAGGCGTATACCGTTAATCCTCAAACAGAGCGGGTGAAAATGTACTGGCAAAAAGCCAATGGCGAAGCGTGGGAAACGTTACATGCGCTGCTGACGGATATTAATAGTCAGGGTCAGGTGCAAATGGCGATGAACGGCAGCATCTATGATGAAAGCTATGCGCCGCTCGGTTTGTACATCGAAAACGGTCAGCAGAAGGTGGCGTTAAATCTCGCTTCAGGTGAAGGGAATTTCTTTATCCGTCCTGGCGGTGTGTTTTATGTCGCGGGAGATAAAGTCGGAATCGTTCGTCTGGATGCCTTTAAAACCAGTAAAGAGATTCAGTTCGCGGTGCAGTCAGGGCCAATGTTGATGGAAAACGGCGTAATTAATCCGCGTATTCATCCCAACGTCGCCTCACGCAAAATTCGTAACGGTGTTGGGATTAATAAACAAGGGAACGCCGTGTTTTTGTTGAGCCAGCAGGTGACAAATTTTTATGATTTTGCCTGTTATGCCAAAGCGAAACTGAACGTTGAGCAACTGCTTTATCTTGATGGCACGATTTCACATATGTATGTGAAAGGCGGGGCAATCCCGTGGCAACGCTATCCTTTTGTTACCATGATTTCCGTCGAGCAGAAAAGTTAAAACAACCGTTTTGTGTCACTGAATATGGTGCAAATGCCGGATGCGGCGTAAACGCCTTACCCGGCCTACATGACATTGCAATTTATTGAATCTACATGATTTTGTAGGCCGGATAAGGTGCGCAGCACCGCATCCGGCAACGTTATACCGTCTCCAGCCGGGCGTAAGCCGCCACCAGCCATTTAATACCCTGGCCCTGAAATGCCACCTGCAAACGACTATGTTCGCCGCTGCCTTCCATATTGACGATAGTCCCTTCACCAAACTTGGCGTGTCGTACGCGCTGGCCGAGTTTGTAACCGCTGTCGTTCTCAACCATCGGCGTACCCATACGCTGATGGCTGACCGGGCGGCTTACCGTAGCGCGTAAACGCACCTCTTCCACACACTCTTCCGGCAACTCGCCAATAAAACGCGACGGGCGATGGTAAACCTCTTTGCCATACAGACGCCGGGTTTCCGCGTAGGTCAGCGTCAGTTTCTGCATCGCGCGGGTTACGCCAACGTAGGCCAGACGGCGTTCTTCTTCCAGACGCCCGCCTTCATCCAGCGACATCTGGCTTGGGAACATGCCCTCTTCCATACCGACAATAAACACCTGCGGGAATTCCAGACCTTTCGCCGAGTGTAGCGTCATCAGCTGTACCGCATCCTGCCAGGTATCCGCCTGCCCTTCACCTGCTTCCAGTGCCGCATGGGAGAGGAACGCCTGCAGCGGCATTAAATCTTCGTCTTCTTCGTTGTAGCTGAACTGGCGCGTTGCCGTCACCAGTTCCTCTAAGTTTTCGATACGCGTCTGGCCTTTTTCGCCCTTCTCCTGCTCGTACATGGTGCGCAGGCCGGAGTCTTTAATTACCCGATCAGTCTGTACATGCAGCGGCATATCGGCAGTTTCTTGCGCTAAGGCGTCGATCAGTTCCATAAACCGTTGCAAAGCGCTGGCAGCACGTCCGGCGATGGCTTTTTCCTGCAACAGTTCACGACATGCCTGCCAGAGTGTTAACTGGCGATCGCGCGATGTCTGACGTACCACGTCCAGCGTCCGGTCACCAATACCCCTCGTTGGCGTATTGACCACACGCTCAAAGGCCGCGTCGTCGTTGCGGTTGGCAATCAGGCGCAGATACGAGAGCGCATCTTTGATTTCCTGGCGTTCGAAGAAGCGCATCCCGCCGTAAATACGGTACGGCATACTCGCCTGCAATAACGCCTCTTCCAGCACACGCGACTGGGCGTTGCTGCGGTAGAGAATGGCGCACTCGGCAAGCGCCCCGCCGTTGTCCTGCCAGGTTTTGATGCGGTTAACGACAAAACGCGCTTCGTCGAGTTCGTTAAAAGCGCAATAGAGGGAAATAGGCTCACCGTCCGCGCCATCGGTCCACAGTTTTTTACCCAGACGCCCGTTATTGTTTTCAATCAGGGCGTTAGCGGCGCTCAGAATATTGCTGGTAGAGCGGTAGTTCTGCTCCAGACGGATAGTTTCAGCACCGGGGAAATCATTGAGGAAACGCTGAATATTCTCGACCTGCGCCCCGCGCCAGCCGTAGATTGACTGGTCGTCATCACCGACTATCATCACTTTGCCGGTGTCACCCGCCAGCAGGCGGATCCACGCGTACTGAATGTTGTTGGTATCCTGGAATTCGTCCACCAGGATATTGGTAAAACGTTCGCGGTAGTGTTGCAGGATATGCGGCTTGTTAAGCCACAGTTCGTGGGCGCGTAGCAGGAGTTCAGCGAAGTCTACCAGGCCCGCGCGGTCGCACGCTTCCTGATACGCCTGGTACACCTTCTGCCAGGTCTGCTCCACCGGATTACCGTAGCTTTGAATATGATGCGGACGCAGCCCTTCATCTTTCTGGCTGTTGATGTACCACATTGCCTGGCGCGGCGGCCACTGCTTCTCGTCGAGGTTCATCGCCTTGATCAAACGCTTAAGCAGGCGTAGCTGGTCTTCGCTGTCGAGGATCTGGAAATCCTGCGGCAGGTTGGCGTCCATATGGTGCGCACGCAGCAGGCGGTGCGCCAGGCCGTGAAAGGTGCCGACCCACATGCCGCCCTGGCTAGTGCCCATCAGTTGCCCGATACGATGACGCATCTCCGCCGCCGCTTTGTTGGTAAATGTCACTGCCATAATCGAGTACGGCGAGCAGTTTTCCACACTCATCAGCCAGGCGATACGATGCACCAGTACGCGCGTCTTACCACTGCCCGCGCCCGCCAGCACCAGAAGGTTGCTGCGTGGCGCGGCCACCGCTTCGCGCTGTTTGTCATTAAGGCTGTCGAGCAGGTAAGAAACGTCCATTGGCACCGCCGCGTAAAAATAGGTTGGGCGGAGAAGCGCAACGCCCTCCGCCAAAAAGCTGGGTATATATACAGATTTGCTGATTATATCAGCGAGGTCAGAGATGCCAACCGGGAAATTTCCAGATGCGGGAGTAAACGGCTGTCCCAGGTTTGCATCAGATCGCCATTTTCCGGTCTGATCCAACAGGCCTGCATTCCGCTGCGAATTGCCCCACCCACGTCAGTGGTGAGATCGTCCCCGACATGTAAGATCTCACCGATCGGCACGTTGAGTTTTTCCGCCGCCAGGAAGTACATATCGCTGAACGGTTTCGAGCGCCCGTGCGGACCAGCGCGCAGCACAAACTCAAAATAATCCCCCAAACCAAACAGCTCCGGCTGGGCGTTACCGTTGGTGATCGCCACCAGCGGCCATTTCTTCGCCAGCTGTTTTAAGGTGTCGTGCGTTTGCTGCGGAACGTCGATCCGGCTACGCCATTTGGCAAAGTTGATCATTGCCGCGTGTGCGCCTGCACTGGCTTCTTCTGCGCTCAGCCCGGCGTCGAGCATCGCTTGTTCTATTGAGCGAAAACGCCAGCGCGTCACATCATGATAAATCTCGGGTTCCGCTTCCCGTACCGCCTGACGCAGACGTTGCAGATCTTCATTCTGGAAGCTGCGCAGCGCCGGATGGTAATTTTGCACAAAGGTAAGCGCCTCCTGCTCAGTGCGCAAAATCACCGGACGGTTATCGTAAAGGGTATCATCCAGGTCAAAGGTGAGCGCCGAGATGCGCCCCAAAGGCCGGTAAAAACGCATTATTTCCCCCGTTTGGCGCGTGGATGCGCCGCATCGTACACCGAGGCAAGGTGTTGAAAATCAAGATGAGTATAGATTTGCGTGGTAGAGAGATTGGCATGACCCAGCAGCTCCTGCACACCACGAAGATCACCGCTCGACTCCAGCATATGCGTAGCGAACGAGTGACGTAATTTATGCGGGTGAACGTGATTATTCAGCCCTTGTTTTATGCCCCATTCGGCAAAGCGTTTCTGCACATTACGCGCAGAGATACGCTTGCCCAGTTTCGACAGAAAAAGCGCGTCGTCTTCGCTACCAAACAGGTCGCGCAAATCAAGCCAGTGCTCAATCCACGCCACAGCGTTGCGACCAATCGGCAGGCGGCGCTCTTTGCTGCCTTTCCCCATCACCCACACTTCACCGGACTCCAGGTCGAGGTGTTTGATATCGAGCCCCACCAGTTCGGAAAGACGCAGACCCGCGCCGTACATCACTTCCAGCATTGCCCGATCGCGCACGGCGAGGGGATCGTTGATATCAATATCCAGCAGCCGATTTATATCATCGACGTCGATATTTTTCGGCAGATGACGCGGCGCTTTCGGTGCCGAAACACCTTTCGCCGGGTTGGCTTTAAGTTCGTTCTGGCTGACCAACCAGTCAAAAAAGCTACGTAGCGCAGAGAGGCGTAATGCGAGGCTTGCCGCGCCCAGCCCTTTACGGCGACTGCGTACAGCGAAATTGCGCACCATCGCCGCATCACATTGCTGCCAGCTTTGCAGGCCGTTTTCGCTGGCAAAATTGATGATCGCCTCAAGTTGGCGCTGGTAGTTAAGCAGGGTTATCGGGCTAAGCTGGCGCTCCACGCTCAGATAACGTAGGTAGCGTTCTACATCGGTGTGTAAATCGGTCATACGCGTTCAATCCAACGCTCCAGAAGCTCCGGCAACATCAGCGCAATTTCATGAAGTAACTGCGTTCCCTGCCCTTGTTGATAGTGACTGGCATCGCGGCTGGTGAACAGCACGACACCCAAATCAGCATCGCTTCCCAGCATCGACATCGCCACCGATCCCACCGCTTTCGCTTCCGGTAGCACCACCAGCAGCTCCGGTCCGTTAAGCGGCCCAAGATAGTGCTGTTCCTGCCCCAGACGCTGAATACGCAGCGGTTCGAAAGACTGACGGCTTAATGCGAGATGAGTGTGGTTCGACGGCGCACCTAAGCGCCAGCGATCCGGAAACAGGCGCAGACTCGCACCTGCCAGGCCGAGATCGCGCGCCCAGCGGTGAAAACGCATCAGCATATCGTCGAGACTGCTGGCGGCGGTGAGACTACGCTGCAGGTAAAGTAAGCGATAGAACAAGCCTTCGTTGGCGATAGCCTGTTCCATCAACAGCGCCATGTTCTCTTCCAGAACATGAATATGATGACGTGCGCGGGCCATGTGCCACTCGACCAATGAAACGGTGCCGCGTACCGGATGCGGCACACGTATCGCTTCTACTGCGCGCGCATTGCGGATAAAAAACTCAGGATTTTTAATCAGATAATCGACAACCGCCCGGTCATCTAGCTCCGTGAGTGTTTCCTGCAGTTCTTCCCCTGGTTGCTTCATAGATGAATAAATCCGTCGTAGACATGTACCGCCGGGCCAGTCATATATAACGGGTGACCCGGACCTTTCCAGGCGATATCAAGACGACCGCCGGGGAGTTCCACGCGTACTTCTTCGGCCAGCAAACCTTGCTGAATCCCTACCGCCACCGCCGCACACGCGCCGCTGCCGCAGGCCTGGGTTTCTCCTGCCCCACGCTCATAAACGCGTAAACGAATATGCTCGCGCTTAACCACTTGCATAAAACCGATATTAGCGCGCTCCGGAAAACGTTCATGGCTTTCCAGAACAGGACCAAGCGTTTCTACCGCCGCAGTATCGACATCATCAACCTGAATCACGCAGTGCGGATTTCCCATCGACACCACGCCGCATAAGATTGTCTGCTCGGCGGCGCGCATAATATAGGTCTTTTCCGCTTTGTTAGCGCGAAATGGCACGGCAGAAGGTTCGAAGTTGGGTTCGCCCATATTGACGCGCACCAGATCGTCATCGGTGACGGTCAGAACCATCCGCCCGTTGGCAGTACTGACGCGGATATCGCGCTTATTGGTCAGCCCTTTCAGACGCACAAAACGGGCAAAGCAGCGTGCGCCGTTGCCGCACTGCGCCACTTCACTGCCATCAGCATTGAAAATGCGATAGTGAAAATCCAGTTCCGGATCATACGGTGGCTCAACCACCAGCAGTTGGTCAAACCCTATCCCCAGGTGCCGATCCGCCAGGCGACGAATCAGTTCTGGTGAAAAAAAGACATTCTGCGTTACCGCGTCGACGACCATAAAATCGTTGCCAAGGCCATGCATTTTCGAGAACTGCATCATTTACTCCAATCACGCGGGTACAGAAACTGACTTTTAGTAATTCACCTGGGATGGACCATCGCCAGTGGCGCGATCGTTTTTATCCGGCACCGTGGATTGCGTTTGCGTCTCTACCGGTTTGGTCGGTGGCGGTGCGTTTTTATCTGCAGGCGGGAAATAGAGCGGACCTTTCAGACCGCAGCCCGTCAGGCTGAAGAGAGTAAGTAATACAGTGAGTGCCTTAAACACGTTTTTCATTATGGATTGCCTGTAAAGTTCATCGCTTTCTGCTTTCTATCATCGCAGGAGAAGACGTAAAAGCAAGCGTTTAGCGACTCTTTATGAAGTCTGAAAAATGAGGAATTGCTGCGAGTATAACGCTTACACGTGGGGATTTATGTTTTGCTGATAGTTTCGTGATCGGCACCTCGCGCCAGGATGGCTTTATGCACTATCGCAATGTGGTTTATTTGTTGTCTTTTTTAGTTCCGTCAGCGTGGGGATGCTCGCTCGGTGAACCTGATCATAATATTTACCAGAAACAGGGAAAAGGCGTGGTATACCTGCGCCCTAATGAAGAGACAAATCTTTCGTTACCGGAAGTAAATTACCAGCGACTGCGTCGTTTACCTGATTTATTCATTGCTCCTGACACCCAGGACGATGGGGAAAAAGAACCGCCGTTAAACGACCTTACCACCGATTATATTGATCAGGGCGCATGGGCCTGGTATCCAAATTATGCTTACTTTAGCGATGGCCGTTTTGTCATTTATGCGGGCAAGATTGTACAAAATCCATCTGGTTATCCACCGGTCGATGTAGCCTCGTTCCATTCATGGGGCGATTTTGCCGTCGATAAAAACAGCATTTATTACAAAGGCCAACGGACAGATGAAAATGGCGGCAAGCAACGCGTCGATGAAAAAACGCTGCGCAAAGTAGAATTAGGTAGCCGTTGGATGCCTGATCGGCTGGGATTGGTGCTACGTGACGCGCATTTTCTTTATATCGATGGGCACCGTTTTGATAACCCAGAGAGTTTTTCCGTGATCGCGCAAAAATCCTGGGGTCAACAAGGGAAATTCGCTTCAACGTTTTTTCCCTGCATTGCCTACCCCTTTGGCCCGTGGGATATGCTTACCCGCACACGAACAAAGTTGCTGATCAATGGAGAGCAACTGGATGCCGATCCGGACAATTTTTCTGTCGTTCGCTGGATGCCCGGCACCCTGTTTAGCTGGCGTGATAAACACGGCGAGCATCGTAAAGTCATTGATCAGGTTCGTTTGGCAAGGAATGAAGATATATCCCGGCAATGTGACAACTTTACGCTGTTAGAAAAAAAGGTGTTCTGGCGCAAGGGGCCAGATTGTGAGCAAGAAGAATTACCCAGTCTCGACCCGGAGCAGTTTCACCCGATCAGTGACATCGTGGCGCAGTATCAGGACAAGTTGTATGCAATCAGTAAGACCCCCTTCGGTGAAAATCAGTTGGAGATCATCACCCTGGATAACCCGAATCTGATCATCAATAAACGTTTTAATGCCGGAAGGCATCATGGCTATTTACTCACCCGATCAACAAATTGGGACGGACATGAGAAAGACGGTTTACAGGTGTTTGAATCCGTTGGCCCACTGATACTGCTGGACTACCGTGTGCCGAATGAAGCAGATGCACACCGTGGCAATAACCCGCATTACAAAAAATGGTTTGCTCGCGACGATCGTTACGTTTATGCATTCGATGGTGCGCAGCTTTGGCGTTACCCTACGCAATATCCCAAAGCGGCACGTATCAAAGCCGCTAAAGACGACTGGCTGAACGTCAGCCTTAGCCAGTTGGATGGTGAGATAATGAAAGATGGCTCATTTACTCCCACTGGCATCAAGCACACATCCTCTTTAAAACCCGCCAAGGCATACGAAGATGGGGACAATGAATCTTCATTTATCGTAAATAAATCGGGAGTAGGCTGGCGAAAAGCGCTTTCACCCGACCTGCAATGGAGTGAGTGGCATTACCTGGAAGGCATTGATCCAAAAAAGTTTCATCTGATTACCGAACGTATTGCACAGTACAAAAACCAACTCTACGTCGTCAGGCGCTCGCATTTTGGAGAAGATCGGCTCGAAATCATAGAGTTGGAGTCATCTTTGCCCATCAAAAATAAACCGATAAATACGGGCAAGGAGCGTCATTACTTTCTGCAAAGTACCCGACAAAAACAGGATGTGCAGGTATTCACCAGCAGCGGTGCGTTGATAGCAACGGAGCGCTTTGCTTATGACGATAGCTATGTCTACACCTGGATTGACGATCAGCTTTATCGCACACCCTCCCCCTGCCCAGCGAAAACATACGTCAGAGAAAAGAATGTCCGTGAAATTCATAACAGCGACATTATTATTCCGGTGACGGAGGAATCGTGCCGGAACGCAGCAGCAGACGGGCAAACTTTGAAGCCCTGACACCATGCCGCTATACTGCCGCCATCACCTTAAAACAGGAAACAACAATGAACGACAGTGAATTTCATCGCCTGGCTGATCAACTCTGGCTGACCATTGAAGAGCGTCTGGATGACTGGGATGGCGACAGCGATATCGACTGCGAAATCAACGGCGGTGTGCTGACCATTACCTTTGAAAATGGCAGCAAAATCATTATCAACCGTCAGGAACCGCTGCACCAGGTGTGGCTGGCAACCAAACAGGGCGGCTACCATTTTGATCTGAAAGGCGATGAATGGATTTGCGACCGTAGCGGCGAAACCTTCTGGGATTTGCTGGAACAGGCGGCAACGCAGCAAGCGGGTGAAACAGTCAGTTTCCGCTAAGATTGCATGCCGGATAAGCCTCGCTTTCCGGCACACTCATCACGAAAAATACTGCTGTAATAGCGGCGTATCGTTGTCCTGATTGGCAGGCGGCATGTTGCCGATAGATTTGGTGCGGAACGGAATCACCTGTTCACGACCATCAACCTTCACAATCTGATAGAACTGCGGCAGGTTGAAGTTGATGAAGCTTGAGCCGTAGGTAAAACGGTCGTGCGATGACGAGTAGAAGCGACTGACGTCACGCACCAGCTCCTCTTTGCTGCCTTCGCAGTGGTGATACACCTCAACCCGGTTGCTTTCGTCGAGAATGTAGATATTAAAGCCATTCTCGTCTTGCGTTTCTTCGAAGAAGAACTGGATGATCCCTTCGCTGGCAAAGCCGTCCACCACCGCCGGTAATTTGACGTGATTGGTTTCAACCTGCACTGACAGGCCGTGCAGTTTGTTATGCGAAATAGCGCCATAAAACTCGATGGCATTTTCCAGTTTCTGTACCGATACATTCAGCCGTTCGAAGAACAACCCCCAGGTTTGACCAGAAACGCGCAGCGCCTTGAAGCGCCCGGTTTCCTGGCGGGTGCTGGACAGACGCAGTTCAATGCACTCAGAAACCAGTTGCTGCACGCGAGTACGGATTAAGCCGCGCAGATGCTGGCTGTAGCAGAAGACTTCCACGCTATCTGGCGGTGCGGCGTCCTGATGCATTTTGCCGAGAATAGTTTTCAGGGCTTCGATCATCGACTGCTCGCCGTTGAAGTGCAGCGTACGCACTTCGTTCCACGAGTTGCGGTACAGCAGGTCAACGCTACCTACCAGGCAATTTTGGTTTTCGCCAAAGCTGAAGACGTCCAACTTACGGAAATCAAAATGCACCACCTGATTGCGGAACGCAGCTGTCGGGTCATATTCCAGGTTAACGATAATCGCCAGATGGCGAATTTCACACGGGCTGTAGAGCGCTTTTGGCGTCGGTGCAGGCAGGCGCAGCGGGAAATGGTGCGACACATCGGCGACCATCTCCTGCAACTTAGGCAAATCGACAATGCCGTTGCCTTTAATATACAAGCGGGTGCGCGAGGTCAGCAGGCCGTTAAACCATGCCCACGCCACCAGTTTATTCAGGTAACGGTTATATTCCAGCGGCTGATGGCTGATGATCGACTCAATATTTGGCGCGCGGTTATACAGATACCAACCTGAACGGTTAGCCCGGCCCGGCGGCACATAAATAAAGGTCAGATTCGGTTCCGAGAGATCGGGCGAAATCTGCGGGTTTACCAGCGTCACTTTACCTGGCAATGCTTCAAACGCGGCGTACAGTTTACGCGTCAGAACACCGATATCCTGTGGGCTGGCGGAGACGCTAAGGTTATTGCGACGCGCAAAGCGGATCAGATTACGGTAGCTCTGCATCATTGCATCGAGCAGCTCGTTGTGCGCCTCACGCACCTGATCAATCTTCCAGTTAGCGCGGTTATCGAGCATTGCAAGACGACCATCGTCCCATTCCCACTCTTTCACTAACTGGGTTAGCACTTCACGACGCCAGCCTACACAGGCGCGTTCACGGCTGAGTTTTTCGCACACTTTTAAATAGAAGCAGCGACGCACTAAATCCAGACGGGTGAAATCTTCAATCGCCGTCAGGTATTCAGTAACACGCTCCAGCATCATGCAGTACGGATCGAGACCAAACGATACAATCTCGCCGTCGTGCAAACGCTGTTTGATATCTTTCGCCAGCAGACGTGGGTTTGGGTATTCCCAGGAATAGGCTTCCAGCAGCAGTGTTTTCAGCACCGCTTTGTAGGGAGAATCGATACTCTTATAGAGCTGCCAAAGGCTGGCACCAAAGTACTCTTCAGCAGAAAGCGAACTTAAGCCACCGAGATCCAGCCATTCATTAGGCGTGAGCACGCCCTGCGCGTAAAGCGTCATCACATAGTCGTCGTAATGCTCTTCTTCGTCGCACGGCACCATATTCCACAGAATACGCTTACCGGCGAGACGCACGGCGGTACGATAAAATTCGTCAAGCAGCAGTATATGCTGGGTGGAGCCACAATCTTCGCCCCCCAGACTGCCGCTTTCATTATGTCGGAAACGGTTTTCATCAATCAGGAAAAAACTGACTTCTACGCCCAGCGAGGCGGCCCAGCTTTCCAGCAGGCTGCATTTACGTTGCAGTAACTGGCGCTCTTCGCTATCGAGCCAGGATTGATGGCAGACCCAGATATCCAGGTCAGAGGAACAACTTTGCCCTACGGACGAGGTGCTGCCCATGGTGTATACACCAGTAATTGGAAGCTCACCTTTCGGCGGATCCTGTACTGACATTCCACGATACAGTTCAAGCTCGTTCAGGTAGTGGCGTTGAGTTTCATCAGGCGTGTAAAGGCAAATGCCTTTGGGAACGTTACCATCAAGGTAACCCGGCATTAGCGGATGGTGATAGTGCAACAATGTCGGCAGTAGACTGTAGACCTGTTGGAATGCAGGCCCCATAGCAGCAAGCGCGCGATCCACACGCAATTGATTTATGGCATCCAGTCTCTGTTTCAGAGTCTCAATATAGAGGTACAAGACGTATCGCCTGATTTGCTACCCGTCATGACTGTGATTCCGCCAACATCAACGGTAACACGCGGCATTCGGGATATTTCGTATGTCAAAGGTAACCGTTACCACTTTTCGCGCCTGGTTTTTTTAGTTTCACGACGAAAAAATGGTCTAAAACGTGATCAATTTAACACCTTGCTGATTGACCGTAAAGAAAGATGCGCTACATACAAGTGTAGCACCGTTTATTCTCTGTAAATTCCTTATTACGACGGCGTGAAACGCCTGTCAGGATCCACTGCCAGACCTCATTTTACGGTTTGCGCAGGCGTCTACGTTTCACCACAACACTGACATCGCTCTGGCAAGGATGTTAGGATGGACCACGGATGATAATGACGGTAACAAGCATGTTAGACAATGTTTTAAGAATTGCCACACGCCAAAGCCCACTTGCACTCTGGCAGGCACACTATGTCAAAGACAAGTTGATGGCGAGCCATCCGGGCCTGGTCGTTGAACTGGTACCGATGGTGACGCGCGGCGATGTGATTCTTGATACGCCGCTGGCGAAAGTAGGCGGAAAAGGCTTATTTGTTAAAGAGCTGGAAGTCGCGCTCCTCGAAAATCGCGCCGATATCGCCGTACATTCAATGAAAGATGTGCCGGTTGAATTCCCGCAAGGTCTGGGGCTGGTCACTATTTGCGAGCGTGAAGATCCTCGCGATGCATTTGTGTCCAATAACTATGACAGTCTGGATGCGTTACCGGCAGGCAGTATCGTCGGGACGTCCAGTTTACGTCGCCAGTGCCAACTGGCTGAACGCCGCCCGGACCTGATTATCCGCTCCCTGCGCGGCAACGTCGGCACTCGCCTGAGCAAACTGGATAACGGCGAATACGATGCCATCATTCTTGCCGTAGCCGGACTAAAACGTTTAGGTCTGGAGTCACGCATTCGCGCCGCACTGCCACCCGAGATTTCTCTTCCGGCAGTAGGGCAAGGTGCGGTAGGTATTGAATGCCGCCTTGATGATACTCGCACTCGCGAGCTGCTTGCCGCGCTGAATCACCACGAAACTGCACTGCGTGTTACCGCAGAACGCGCCATGAATACCCGTCTCGAAGGCGGATGTCAGGTGCCAATTGGTAGCTACGCCGAGCTTATTGATGGCGAAATCTGGCTGCGTGCGTTGGTCGGCGCGCCGGACGGTTCGCAGATTATTCGCGGTGAACGCCGCGGTGCGCCGCAAGATGCCGAACAAATGGGGATTTCGCTGGCAGAAGAGCTACTGAATAACGGCGCGCGCGAGATCCTTGCTGAAGTCTATAACGGAGACGCCCCGGCATGAGTATCCTGGTCACCCGCCCGTCTCCCGCAGGAGAAGAGTTAGTGAGCCGTCTGCGCACACTGGGGCAGGTGGCCTGGCATTTTCCGCTGATTGAGTTTTCTCCGGGTCGACAATTACCGCAACTTGCTGATCAACTGGCAGCGCTGGGAGAGAGCGATCTGTTGTTTGCCCTCTCGCAACACGCGGTTGCTTTTGCCCAATCACAGCTGCATCAGCAAGAGCGTAAATGGCCCCACCTACCCACTTATTTTGCCATTGGACGGACCACCGCACTGGCGCTACATACCGTAAGCGGACAGAAGATTCTCTACCCGCAGGATCGGGAAATCAGCGAAGTCTTGCTACAATTACCTGAATTACAAAATATTGCGGGCAAACGTGCGCTGATATTACGTGGCAATGGCGGTCGTGAGCTAATTGGGGATACCCTGACGGCGCGCGGTGCTGAGGTCACTTTTTGTGAATGTTATCAACGATGCGCAATCCATTACGATGGTGCAGAAGAAGCGATGCGCTGGCAATCCCGCGAGGTGACGACGGTCGTTGTTACCAGCGGTGAAATGTTGCAGCAACTCTGGTCGCTGATCCCACAATGGTATCGTGAGCACTGGTTACTACGCTGCCGACTATTGGTCGTCAGTGAGCGTTTGGCGAAACTCGCCCGGGAACTGGGCTGGCAAGACATTAAGGTCGCCGATAACGCTGACAACGATGCGCTTTTACGGGCATTACAATAACTCTCATAACAGGAAGCCATAATGACGGAACAAGAAAAAACCTCCGCCGTGGTTGAAGAGACCAGGGAGGCCGTGGACACCACGTCACAACCTGTCGCAACAGAAAAAAAGAGCAAGAACAACACCGCATTGATTCTCAGCGCGGTGGCTATCGCTATTGCTCTGGCGGCGGGCGTCGGTTTGTATGGCTGGGGTAAACAACAGGCCGTCAATCAGACTGCCACCAGCGATGCCCTGGCTAACCAACTTACGGCACTGCAAAAAGCCCAGGAGAGCCAAAAAGCCGAGCTGGAAGGCATTATCAAGCAACAAGCTGTACAGCTTGAGCAAGCGAATCGTCAGCAAGAAACGCTGGCAAAACAGCTGGATGAAGTCCAACAAAAGGTCGCGACTATTTCCGGCAGCGATGCTAAAACCTGGCTGCTGGCCCAGGCTGATTTCCTGGTGAAACTCGCCGGAAGGAAGCTGTGGAGCGATCAGGACGTCACGACCGCTGCAGCGTTGCTGAAAAGTGCAGATGCCAGCCTGGCGGATATGAATGACCCGAGTCTGATTACCGTTCGTCGGGCAATTACCGATGATATCGCCAGCCTTTCTGCGGTATCGCAGGTGGATTATGACGGCATCATCCTTAAGCTGAATCAGCTTTCTAATCAGGTAGATAACCTGCGTCTGGCCGATAATGACAGCGATGGTTCACCAATGGATTCCGACGGTGAAGAGCTTTCCAGTTCCCTCAGCGAATGGCGTATCAATCTACAAAAAAGCTGGCAGAACTTTATGGACAACTTCATTACGATTCGCCGTCGTGATGACACCGCCGTACCACTGTTAGCACCGAATCAGGATATCTATCTGCGCGAAAATATTCGCTCCCGCCTGCTGGTCGCGGCACAAGCCGTACCGCGTCATCAGGAAGAGACTTACCGCCAGGCGCTGGAGAATGTCTCCACCTGGGTACGTGCTTACTACGATACTGATGATGCCACCACCAAAGCGTTCCTCGACGAGGTGGACCAGTTAAGCCAGCAAAATATCTCGATGGATCTCCCGGAAACCCTGCAAAGCCAGGCGATGCTGGAAAAACTGATGCAGACCCGCGTGCGTAACCTGCTGGCACAACCGGCAGCAGGGACAACGGAAGCTAAACCTGCACCTGCACCTGCACCTGCACCTGCACCTGCACCTGCACCTGCACCTGCACCGCAAGCTGATACTCCGGCAGCCGCGCCGCAAGGAGAATAACCATGCTAAAAGTGTTATTGCTCTTTGTGTTGCTGATTGCGGGGATCGTGGTCGGCCCGATGATTGCCGGTCATCAGGGTTACGTGCTGATCCAGACCGATACCTACAATATCGAAACCAGCGTCACGGGCCTGGCGATCATTTTGATTCTGGCGATGGTAGTGCTGTTTGCCATTGAGTGGCTACTGCGGCGGATCTTCCGCACAGGCGCACACACCCGTGGGTGGTTTGTCGGACGTAAGCGTCGCCGTGCCCGTAAGCAGACCGAACAGGCGCTGCTGAAACTAGCGGAAGGCGATTATCAGCAAGTTGAAAAGCTGATGGCGAAAAATGCCGATCACGCTGAACAACCGGTGGTGAACTATCTGCTGGCTGCCGAAGCCGCGCAACAACGCGGTGATGAAGCACGCGCCAACCAACATCTGGAACGCGCAGCGGAGCTGGCCGGCAACGACACAATTCCGGTAGAAATCACCCGTGTACGTCTGCAACTGGCCCGTAATGAAAACCATGCAGCACGTCACGGCGTTGATAAGCTGCTGGAAGTTACGCCACGCCATCCGGAAGTATTACGTCTGGCGGAACAGGCGTATATCCGCACTGGTGCATGGAGTTCGCTGCTGGATATCATCCCATCAATGGCAAAAGCCCACGTTGGCGATGAAGAGCATCGTGCAATGCTGGAACAACAGGCATGGATTGGCCTGATGGATCAGGCGCGTGCCGATAACGGTAGCGAAGGTTTGCGTAACTGGTGGAAAAACCAAAGCCGGAAAACGCGTCATCAGGTGGCGTTACAGGTGGCAATGGCGGAACATCTTATTGAATGTGACGATCATGATACTGCCCAGCAAATTATCATCGACGGCCTGAAACGCCAGTATGACGATCGCCTGCTGCTGCCGATCCCGCGTCTGAAAACCAATAACCCGGAACAGCTGGAAAAAGTGCTGCGCCAACAGATCAAAAACGTGGGCGATCGCCCGTTGTTGTGGAGCACACTGGGTCAGTCGCTGATGAAGCACGGCGAATGGCAGGAAGCATCGCTCGCCTTCCGCGCGGCGCTGAAACAACGTCCGGACGCCTACGATTACGCATGGCTTGCCGACGCGCTGGACAGACTGCACAAGCCGGAAGAAGCCGCAGCGATGCGTCGCGATGGCTTGATGTTAACGTTGCAGAACAACCCGCCACAGTAGCTCTTTCTCACCCGGAGGCAAGCACCTCCGGGGCCTTTCTGATATATAAAAAAACGCCTGCTCTTATTACGGAGCAGGCGTTAAAACAGGTCTGTATGACAACAAGTGGGTGCTTCACTCAACGTTGTGTCCATGGTGTCTGATGAGGCATAAGCGACATCTGTCAGTGGACGATAAGCACCGTAAACGGCTCTGCGTCATTCCGGAGTTTATGAGGCACTAAGGCGAACATAAGAGATGGAATGAGCATCTACTCGTTTATTATGCCACAGAGAACCGGGAAATAACATCCCTTAACACTTGTTATGAGATAATTCTGTAATCCTCTTTGCTTCCTGAGTAATAACTTCCTGAGTGAATATTTCTCCTGCGCACGATTCTACACATATATATAATGAATAATAAAAGTCATTCAATTAATAACATATATATTAATTGCCGTTAAAACTAAAAACAGCATCAATAATCAACGCGATATAACATCACCGCCTTACATATCACCTGCGCCAGAGGTAGGATTGAAAACGCTCTCCTGATTTTCCAATTCATTATCTGGATAAATAAATAATTTATTTTTATCACTATTATTTATGCAATCATCCTGTCAGGGAGAGGGATCTCAATTATCAATGCTTAATTACGTCAACATTTTGACGACATGAAACCGGAGCATTTTGCATGGAATTTTCGTTTTCACCCAAACTTCTTGTTGTGGCTGTCGCCGCCGCTCTTCCACTCATGGCCAGCGCAGCAGATACCCCGTCAACCGCCACCGCACGCAAAGGCTTTGCCGGATACGATCACCCAAACCAGTATCTGGTTAAACCGGCGACCACTATTGCCGACAACATGATGCCGGTGATGCAGCATCCTGCACAAGACAAAGAAACCCAGCAGAAACTGGCGGAACTTGAGAAAAAAACCGGTAAGAAACCGAACGTGGTTGTTTTCTTGCTGGATGATGTGGGCTGGATGGACGTTGGCTTTAACGGCGGCGGCGTGGCGGTGGGTAACCCTACACCAGATATCGACGCCGTTGCCAGCCAGGGGCTGATTTTAACTTCGGCGTATTCTCAACCGAGTTCTTCCCCAACCCGCGCCACGATTCTCACCGGACAATACTCCATCCACCACGGCATTCTGATGCCGCCAATGTACGGGCAACCGGGCGGTCTGCAAGGGTTAACCACGCTGCCACAGTTGCTGCACGATCAGGGCTACGTCACCCAGGCTATCGGGAAATGGCATATGGGGGAAAACAAAGAGTCGCAGCCGCAGAACGTTGGCTTTGATGATTTCCGCGGCTTTAACTCGGTATCTGATATGTATACCGAATGGCGTGATGTTCATGTCAACCCGGAAGTCGCCCTGAGCCCGGATCGTTCTGAATACATCCAAAAACTGCCGTTCAGCAAAGATGACGTTCATGCCGTGCGCGGCGGTGAACAGGAAGCCATTGCCGACATTACGCCGAAATATATGGAAGATCTGGATCAACGCTGGATGGAATATGGCGTTAAGTTCCTCGACAAGATGGCGAAGAGCGATAAGCCTTTCTTCCTCTACTACGGCACTCGCGGCTGTCACTTCGATAACTACCCAAATGCGAAATATGCGGGTAGCTCTCCGGCGCGCACCTCTTACGGCGACTGCATGGTGGAGATGAACGATATCTTCGCCAATCTGTATAAAGCACTGGAGAAAAACGGTCAGCTTGATAACACGCTGATTGTGTTCACCTCTGATAACGGTCCGGAAGCTGAAGTTCCGCCGCACGGTCGCACGCCGTTCCGCGGTGCGAAAGGTTCTACATGGGAAGGCGGCGTTCGTGTGCCAACCTTCGTTTACTGGAAAGGGATGATCCAACCGCGTAAATCTGACGGTATTGTCGATCTGGCGGATCTCTTCCCTACGGCGCTGGATCTGGCAGGACATCCTGGAGCGAAAGTGGCGAATTTAGTGCCGAAAACCACCTTTATTGATGGTGTGGACCAGACATCTTTCTTCCTGGGAACAAATGGTCAGTCTAACCGTAAGGCCGAGCACTACTTCCTCAATGGCAAACTTTCTGCTGTGCGTATGGATGAGTTCAAGTATCACGTCCTGATCCAGCAACCGTACGCGTATACCCAGAGCGGGTATCAGGGTGGATTCACCGGCACTGTAATGCAAACGGCGGGATCGTCGGTGTTTAACCTGTACACCGATCCGCAGGAAAGCGACTCTATCGGCGTGCGCCATATCCCAATGGGTGTACCGCTACAGACCGAAATGCACGCGTATATGGAGATCCTGAAAAAATATCCGCCGCGCGCGCAGATTAAATCTGATTAAGCCGGCGCTATCGCTACATCGGGCCACACTGACCTTGCCGGATGCGGCGTGAACGCCTTATCCGGCCTACAAGCCTTGCAAATTCAATAAATTGCAGCGTCCTGTAGGCCGGATAAGATGCGTCAGCATCACATCCGGCAATCAACCGCAGGCGGTCACAAAATGGCTGCTTTTTTACTTATTCACCACCATCAAATGCGCCTGCATAATGTCGCTGGCCGGACGACCGTGCGCCAGCAAATCAGCCATTGCTTTAAGATATGGCGGTAGATAGCGGAAATAACGCTGATACCCGGCACACAAGTAATTTAGCCCCGGCTTACCGCTGGCATCGAGCATAAAGCGGTGTTTCGGGCAGCCTCCCCAACATGCTTTTAACACGTTACAACTGCGACACTGCGCCGGTAACTGCTTAAATTTATTTTCTCCAAACACCTGCTGCTGCGGGGAATCTACCATTTCTGCAATTGTTTGCTGAAGCATATTCCCCAGTCGATATTGCGGATAAACATAGTGATCGCAGGCGTAAACGTCGCCGTTGTGTTCGACAATCACCGAGCGTCCACAGGTCGGCTGATGATGGCAAACCGCACCCGGCGCACCGACAAAATTGGCAAACGCCCATTCGGTATTCATCACGAAAATCTTGCCGACGTCACGTTTGATCCAGTGGTCAAAAATTGCCACCAGAAACTCACCGAACTCATCGGGGCGCACCGACCATTCTGTCAGTTCCCCCTGAATATCACCAGGCGCATGTAATTTCAGTCCATTGCGGGCAGCTGTTTCATCAGCCAGGCGCTCCACCACCGGAATAAACTGGATGAACTCCACGCCTGCATTGCACAAAAAATCATAAACCTGTAACGGTTGCTGCGCGCTGGTGCGGTTGACACAGACCAGCACGTTATAGTCGACATGATGTTTTTGCAGGAGCGTCAGGGCACGCATCACCAGCTTATGCGTGGGTCTGCCACCTTTGGTCACGCGATATTGATTGTGGATCTCAGCCGGACCGTCCAGCGATAACCCAACCAGAAAATGATTTTCTGCCAGAAATGAACACCATTCATCATCGAGCAGCACACCGTTAGTCTGAAAGCTGTTACTTACCTTCCTACCAGCACCATATTTCGCCTGTAGCGCCACGGCACGGCGGTAAAAATCCAGCCCGAGTAACGTTGGTTCGCCGCCCTGCCAGGTAAAAGCCACTTCGTTTTGGGGTTCGCTGGCAGCGATATAGTGACGGACATACGCTTCCAGCGTGTCATCGTCCATATGCGCAACTGGCTTTTCGCGGTAAAGGGATTGTTTTTCGAGATAAAAACAGTAGTCACAGTTCAGATTACAATCGGAACCGCTTGGTTTCGCCATCACATGAAAAGCACGCGTTGGAACCTGTTGCAGCATGGTCGCTCCTTGCCTGAAGTCATCCTTCAATACGTTAAGGGCGAAATCATACCGTGTAGCAATGAGTGATTACGGGCGTTTATTGCGAAGGGAGAGTGATGAAATGCACAGAAAACAAAAAACCCCGCCGAAGCGGGGTTCAAAATTGGTCGGCGAGAGAGGATTCGAACCTCCGACCCACTGGTCCCAAACCAGTTGCGCTACCAAGCTGCGCTACTCGCCGAAATACTGCTTTTTGAATTTTTAGTTCAATTCTTTAAAGTCGTGGTGCGAGGGGGGGGACTTGAACCCCCACGTCCGTAAGGACACTAACACCTGAAGCTAGCGCGTCTACCAATTCCGCCACCTTCGCATTGTCACAACTTCTAATAATGGGGTGGCTAATGGGATTCGAACCCACGACAACTGGAATCACAATCCAGGGCTCTACCAACTGAGCTATAGCCACCACTACAAATCTTGTTACGCGGTATTACTACCACCGCAGCTCAAGCGCCGGGACTAAATGGCGCGCCCGACAGGATTCGAACCTGAGACCTCTGCCTCCGGAGGGCAGCGCTCTATCCAGCTGAGCTACGGGCGCTTAGCGCCGTTGCGGGGGTGGATAATACGGACTTCCCACCCCTCTGTCTAGTCCCTTTTTAAATAAATTGCGCGTTTGGTTACGGTTTGTGCGTTTTGCTGCTTATTCCTCCAGTTTATGCGCTTTACCGTGGCGATTAAGCCCAAAAACTTTATAAATTGCCGTCACCGCCAGCATAAAGATGATGCCGACAAACAGCGACATACGCGTATCTTCATTAAAGTACATGCCGATCAAAACGCAAATCAGGAATGCCATTGTTACGTAGTTGGCCCACGGGAACAGGATTGAGCGGAACGGATGGCTGGCAATCGCCGCTTTGTGCGCTCGACGAAAACGCAACTGGCTAATCAAAATCACAAACCATGGCACCATCCCCGGAAGCACGCTGGCACTGTAGACATAGACAAACACACGCTGTGGATTGGGAATGATGTAGTTCAGGCATGAGCCAATTAACAGAATAGCAATTGATACCGCCACGCCTGCAACCGGAACACCTTGACGGGAAACTTTCGCCATCGCCGCCGGTAACTGACGGTTTTTCGCCAGCGCATAGAGCATACGTCCGCAACTGTACATGCCGCTGTTACAGCCAGAGAGCGCAGCCGTCAGCACCACAAAGTTGATAATACCCGCCGCTGCGGTAATGCCGATTTTGGCGAAAGTCAGTACGAACGGGCTGCCGTTGCTGCCAATTTCATTCCACGGGAAGATGGTGACAATAACGAAAATCGCACCTACGTAGAAAATCAGGATTCGCCACAGCACTTTGCCAACGGCACTGCGCAGTGTCACCTGCGGATTCTTCGCTTCACCGGCCGTAATGCCAATCAGCTCCACGCCCTGGTAAGACGCCACCACGATACACAATGCGGTCAGGAACCCTTTCCAGCCACCCGCAAAGAAACCGCCATGCTCTGTGAGATTGCTAAAACCAATCGACTGCCCGCCATTGCCAAAGCCAAAGAAAATCACGCCCAGGCCAATGACAATCATCACGATAATCGTGGTGACTTTGATCATCGCGAACCAGAATTCGATTTCACCGTACAACCGCACCGCCGCCAGATTCGCCAGTGCCACCAGCGCCACCGCGATCAATGCCGGTATCCATTGCGCCATCTCCGGGAACCAGAACTGGACATAAACGCCAATGGCGGTGATTTCTGAGATCCCCACCGCCATCCACATAAACCAATAAGACCAGGCGGTGAGATAGCCAAAGAACGGGCTCATATAACGATGCGCATAAACGGCGAACGAACCGGTAACCGGTTCGAGGAACAACATTTCGCCCATTGAACGCATGATGAAAAAGACGAACAGCCCGGCGATGATATAGGCCAACAATACGGATGGCCCGGCCCATTTCAGGGTACTGGCGGCCCCCATAAACAGGCCGACGCCAATGGTGCCCCCCAGGGCGATGAGTTCGATATGTCGAGCTTCCAGCCCACGCTGTAGCTCTGGTTTGTTATCTGCCATAAATCCTCGTGTTGTGTTTGCATGCTTTCCGGTGTTACCGGTTATCGTTATGGGTACATCGAGTGTTGCGAATGTTTTCGTAATTCAGGAGAAATGGCAAATAAAGCATTAAAAATTTGAATGCTTTGTGTAATAAAAAGACAGGCAGGCGACGAAGTGACCACTCCGTCGCTTTACAGAGAGAGGAAAATCAGAGGTTGCCGGTGTAATGCCAGCGTAAATAACGCAGCAAACGAAGCTGACGCTTAATGCGGCTCGGCTGCGAAAGCAGGCGGTAGAGCCACTCCAGCCCCAGCGTTTGCCAGATTTTCGGTGCGCGTTTCACGTGACCGGTGAAAACATCGTAAGTCCCGCCAACGCCCATATACAGCGCATCCGGATGCACCAGACGGCAGTCGCGCATGAAGATCTCCTGCTTTGGCGATCCCATCGCAACGGTGACGATTTGCGCTCCGCTGGCATGAATGCGTTCAAACAGCGCCTGACGCTGCTCGGGTTTAAAATAACCATCCTGACTGCCAACGATATTCACATTCCACTGGTTGCGCAGTTTAGCTTCCGTCTGTGCCAGCACTTCAGGTTTACCGCCCACAAGAAATACCGGCGTCCCTTCTTTACCTGAACGCGCCATCAGCTCTTCCCAGAGATCGGCCCCGGCAACGCGGGAAACCTGCGCCTGCGGGTACTTTTTACGTACTGAACGTACAACGCTGATGCCATCAGCATATTTAAATTCGGCAGCGTTAATTAACTCCCTGACCTCGGCGTTATCTTCAATGGTCAGCATTTTTTCGGCATTAATGGCAACCAGCGTTCCCTGCTTAAGCTGCCCGTCAGCAAACAGATAATCGAGGGCGTGCTGCATATCACGCCAACCAATCAACTGTAAGCCACGCAGCGTATAGGTCGGTGCTGTGGTGTTGTTATTCATTGTTATCCTTCAACCTGCGTCCGGAGCGATGATTTTGTACGTTTATGAATGAGTCCGGCGCTTTCAAAAAGCCAGTACAACAGTTTTGCGATCATCAGACATGCGCCGAAGACCACGATAAAAAAGACAACGCGTGAGACAAACGAATCCAGCCCTTCACGCGCCAGCACGATCATATTGAAGATCGCCCCGAAGCAGAAACTGTGCAATATCGCAGCCTTATAGCGATTAGTTTCGCGATTGCCCAGTTCATACAGCCAGTCGAACCATTTGATGATCAGTCCAACCACAATCGCCCCGAGCGGGATGAACAACGCGCCGCCCATAACAACCAGTGAGCCTATAAGCGTAGGCGAGATCGCCAGCCCGGAGTGGTTATTCAGCACTTCCCAGGTAAAGTAGTTGGCGGAGTTCAGTACCATACTCGGGCGACCCGGCCACAGCCAGGAAGGGATAAAGACATAGAAATCGCGGACAATGGGAGCCAGGCCCTGGAAGTCGATGTTGTCGTAGTTCTGCAACAGCAATGCCAGATTCTCCCACGGTGAAAAGGTATCGCGGGTGAGATAGAGAAACGTATAGAACGCTTCATCGCCGCTCACATTCATTCCATAGCGTTTTAGCGCCAGCCAGAACATGCCCACAATCCCCAGCACGCCCGCCGCCGCCAGCATCCACAACGAAATCCAGCCGCGAATAATGCCAATAAACAGGAAGATAGCGAATGCGATGATGATATTGGCGCGAGTGCCGCCGACAATCATATAAGTCAGCAAGCCAAAGGCGACCGTGCTGACGAGGAAAAACAGCCACGCTTTGCTGTCCTGGCGCAGAAAGTAGACCACCAGCATTGCTGGGATGAAAAAGTAAAAGAAGCGCTTTAACGCCACGCCGGAGACTTCACTGGAGAAGATCTGACTGTAGGAGTTAAGCCGGAACAGCAAAAATCCGTTGTGCATGAAGAAGATGCCGACGCTCACCAGTGCAATGCCCATCAGAATCACCCATGTGAGATTGGTCTCCACGCGGTTCATGGTAAACAATGGGCGGCGCGGTACATCGGTAGTGCGTTTGCGTAGGCGGGTTTTGTAAGTGACGTAGTAAACCGCATAGAAGCAGCCCGCAGAAAGCAACGCCTGTAACAAGATTTCTGGCGGCGCGACACCAACATCAAAGCGAAATACCAGCACGCTGGTCAGCGGAAAGCCGAAGAAAAAGGTGAGCAAAAACAGCAATGAAAAGAAGACATTGAAGTTAAAGCGCACACGGCGAAACTCAAACCAGGTCAGCGTGGCGATAAACAGCGTGCAGAGCAGCCAGACAACAAACAAGCCACTGAATTGCAGCAGACTCATGCGACCTCCCCGGCGGCAATCGCCAACGCCCGCTGCCAGCCTTGCAGATAGTTCGGGCTAAAGAAGGCAATGGTGTTTTTATCCACCGACGCCAGCTGGCGCTGCGCTTCACGCACAATATCCTCGTTGAGATCGTCGGTAGTAAACAGCACCGGCAAATGCTGTTCCGTCATATCCTGCCAGAACGGATTTTCCCGGTTAAGCACACAAGGAATACCCGCCTGAATCAGTAAGCACAGCGTACCAATGCCCTGCTGGCGGGCAAAAATAAAGTAACCGAGATCGCACTGACGAAGTAGCGCCAGATAGGCATCAAATTCCAGTTTTTCGCTCAGAACTTGCAGATTTTCTTCGCTGAATAACGCCAGCCCCGCCAGGCGAACTTCATTGATATATGCATCGTTATTGGGTGGATATCCCATCGGCACCACGACTTTTACCGTATCGCCAAATTGCTGATGAACGGCGCGTAAGGCGGCGACATGCTCATTGCTGCGGTCACCGGAGTTCCCCACCAGAATGGTCATTTTCCCTTCACGTTGGCGATCGTTCGCCATCGTATTGAGAGAAGGGTCCATCCGCGTCGGGAAGTACAGCAGTTCGCCCCGCACCTTTGGATGCGTTTTGGCAAAAAAACTCAAATCACCGCGGGTGGCAAATACACAGCCGACTCGCTTTTGCGCCAGGCGACGCAACGGGTAAAAAAGCTTATATCTCAAGCCACTGGAAAGCTCATACAGGTCTGCCCCCCAGATATGCCAGAAAAACTGGCTGGGCTTAATGCCACCACTCAGCAGAGCCAGCCACAGTTTGGGATTGAACTGACCGTGGAAAAAAAATCGCTGCTGACGGTTAGCTTTTGCTTTCGCGATGACCGCTTCCGCCAGCGATTTTTTCCCAGGGAAAAATTGCACAGAAAGCGCCGGACAGCTATCACTTAAGCCATCGTCCTTGCCAACAACCATAAACTCGCGCGCATGCTCGCTCGTCGCGGCCAGCACGTCGTTGAAAAACCGCAAAACGGTTTGGTTATGGTGAGGGATATCCGATCCCAGTACGTGAATCAGTACAGTCATGCCCGCCTACGCCAGAGTAAAAACACGCCACAACAAAGAGAAAAATAGACGATATAGGTTGCCATATAGGCCTGCGCCGCGCCCAGTGCACCATGCGCAGGGATTAGCCAGTGGGCAAATACCATCAATAAAGTGAACTGGCTGACTTCCGCCAGAATATAAAACCGCAGTGACGCTTTGGCGATCACCAGATAACCAAAGACATAAGCGCCCACTTTTAACACATCACCCACTAACTGCCAGGCAAAGAGATCGCGCATAGCGGTAAATTTATTCGACAACAGCAGCCAGATAGCAAAATCACGCAGCAACCAGACGGTAAAACTCGCCGCCGCCACTGCCGGTAAGACGAATTTCAGCGATTTAACCACTTCCCGGGTGATATCGCGCTTTTCCGTTAGCCGCGACAACGTGGGCAGCAAATATACGCTGAACGATGCCGTAATAAATTGCAGGTAGGCATCGGAAATACTGCTCACCCCTTGCCAGATCCCCACTTCATCCCAGCTATACTGCGCCGCCAACAGTTTACGCATCATGATGTACGCAACGGGCAAGGTCACCGACGTAATCAACGCCATGAGCGTAAATTTGCTCAACTGCCCTGCCAGGCCGTTATCCCAGCAGGGTTTCAGATAGCTTAACGGGATGGCACCACGTTTGATCAACATGATGACGGCAGGAATCACCACCAACGCGGGAATCAACGCCAGCCCCAGCAACGCCCCTTCATAACCACCCAAACGGTAACTGACGTAGTACGCGAGAACGCCAATCAAGCTACCGACAATCAGCGATAACGCATTACCAGCGGCATCGCGAAAGCCTTTCATCAACGCCAGTAACAGGTTGCCCCAGGCGATCCCCATTTGCACCAACGCCACTAAACGCACCAGCCCCTGATAGTCGGTATTACCAAACAATCCCTGGCTAATTGGCGCTGCCGCCAGCACAAAAACCAGCGCCATCAGCGTAGAGAAGCCAAGCACCATCGCTGATGAAGTACCGACCACGCGGCGCAGCTGCTGCGGATTATCATGGTACTGGGCAACGTATTTGGTTACGCCGTTAAAGATGCCTGCCCCAGCAAGCACGCCGAGCACGGTAATTAACTGGCGGAAATTTGCCGCCAGCCCAAGCCCCGCCGGACCAAATGACACCGCCAGCAACTTACCGACCAGTAACCCGGCACCAATCTTGACCAGTGTACTGGCCGCCGTCCACAAGGACGCTTTTGCCAACGACATATCAGGAGAAGTAGTTCAACAAGGTCGCAATTACCGTGCGCTGATTGACGGGCGACAGGTTGTAGAACAACGGCAGGCGCAGCAGGCGCTCGCTCTCTTTGGTGGTGTAGCGTTCTTCACCGTGGAACTCACCAAAGCGTTCCCCCGCAGGGCAACCGTGCAGCGGAATGTAATGGAACACCGCCATGATTTCCGCTTCTTTCAGAAAGTTAATCAACGCGCTCCGGTCATCAATATCCCGCAGTTTAATGTAGAACATATGCGCGTTCTGCACGCAGCCATCCGGAATCGATGGTAGCTCGATACGCCCGGCTTTCGCCAGAGGCGCTAACGCATCGTAGTAGTTTTGCCACAGCGCCAGACGTTGCTGGTTGATACGATCCGCAGCTTCCAGTTGCGCCCACAGGTACGCAGCTTGCAGATCGGACATCAAATAGCTGGAGCCAATATCGCGCCAGGTATATTTATCGACCTGACCACGGAAGAACTGGCTGCGGTTTGTGCCTTTTTCACGGATGATCTCGGCTCGTTCGATTAACGCTTTATCGTTAATCAGCGTCGCGCCGCCTTCACCGCCCGCCGTGTAGTTTTTGGTTTCATGGAAGCTAAAGCAGCCAATATGACCAATGGTTCCCAGCGCACGCCCTTTATAAGTGGACATCACGCCCTGAGCGGCATCTTCCACCACAAACAGATTATGCTTTTTCGCCAACGCCATAATGGTGTCCATTTCACAGGCCACGCCTGCGTAATGCACCGGCACGATAACGCGCGTTTTGTCAGTGATCGCCGCTTCAATCAGCGTTTCGTCGATGTTCATGGTGTCCGGGCGAACATCCACAAAGACGATTTTCGCGCCACGCAGCACAAAGGCATTGGCGGTGGAGACAAAGGTGTAGCTCGGCATGATCACTTCATCGCCAGGCTGGATATCGAGCAGCAGCGCCGCCATCTCCAGAGAAGCGGTGCAGGACGGCGTCAGTAACACTTTGGCGCTGCCAAAACGTTGCTCCAGCCACTGCTGGCAGCGACGGGTAAAACCGCCATCGCCACACAGTTTGCCGCTACCCATTGCCGACTGCATATAGTCGAGTTCGGTTCCCACCACCGGCGGTGCGTTAAATGGAATCATGTGATCACCTGTATAACCAGTACGCGGTGCTTTCTACATTCGCACCACTTTGTATGTATCGTTTAAGCGCGGCGGTGTTGCCCATCTGGGTCGCCACCCGCAAAGTTGTTTTACCGCGAGCATACGCCCAGTTTAGCGCCGTTTGCATCAGCTCAGCACCTGCACCGCGTCCAGCCAGCAGGCCAATTCGTGTATCTGTCGCATTGAGTTCCCGTAAAGAGACATAGCCGCGAATATCGCCGGACGCCGCACGTAAAATCAGACATTGATGATCAAAGGTGCCGCGCACGGCATTTTCAATCCACTGCGCATAAAAGCGACCGCTGGCGTCAGGCGCATACCATGGCGCACGAAAACGGCTTTGCGCAAATGCGGCGCTGGCTAACTGACGTAATGCGGGAATATCTGTCTCTTGTGCCACTTCAGCGCCGCTATCACTGACATTGTTCACGGGTAGCGCCAAATCAACTTCACCTTCAACCAGGCAGAATCCCAGCTGTTGCAAGGCATCCAGCTCAACAGTATTTGATGCAGTAATTTTGGCCTGTACTCGTGACCACGGCGCTAAAGCGTCTGGCGTCAGGAGTGGCGCATCAGGAGTGAGATGCACGATAGCGCTGTTAACGCCAAAGAAGGCATTTTCCCAGGCTAGTGGTTCAATACTGGCGCGGACGGGCACGGAGTAACTCCAGCAGATATTGGCCGTAGCCAGTTTTCGCTAATGAACTGGCAGCACGCTTCACACCTTCGTCATCGAGCCAGCCGTTACGCCAGGCAATCTCTTCCAGGCAGGCAATCTTAAAGCCCTGGCGTTTTTCCACCGTCTGTACAAAGGTACTGGCTTCAATCAGGCTGTCGTGTGTGCCGGTGTCCAGCCAGGCAAATCCGCGCCCGAGCAGTTCAACGGTCAGGTTGCCTGCCTCAAGGTACATCTGGTTGATGGAGGTAATCTCCAGTTCACCACGCTCCGACGGCTTCACCTGCTTTGCGTACTCCACAACTTTACTGTCGTAGAAATAAAGCCCGGTCACCGCCCAGTTTGATTTTGGCTGTTTTGGCTTTTCTTCCAGAGAGATAGCGCGGAAATTGTCGTCAAACTCCACGACGCCAAAGCGTTCTGGATCCATTACCTGATAGCCAAATACCGTCGCCCCTTGCGTGCGCGCCGCAACATGACGCAGCTTCGGACTGAAGCCCTGACCGAAGAAGATGTTATCGCCCAGCACCAGACAAGATGGCTCACCATTAAGGAAGGTTTCACCGATGATAAATGCCTGCGCAAGACCGTCCGGGCTGGGCTGTTCGGCATATTCCAGCTGGATACCGAACTCACTACCATCACCCAGCAGGCGCTGGAAATAACCTTTATCTTCCGGCGTGGTGATGATGAGAATTTCGCGGATACCGGCCAGCATCAGCACCGACAGCGGATAGTAAATCATTGGCTTATCGTAAATCGGCAATAGTTGCTTCGATACGCCGCGCGTAATCGGATGCAATCGGGTGCCGGAACCGCCCGCCAGGATAATACCTTTCATGTTTGCCTCCGCTGAGAATTAGCCGTTCAGACCTAAACGCTCACCCTGATAGCTGCCGTCCTGCACCTGCTTCCACCAGCTTTCATTAGCCAGATACCACTGCACTGTTTTACGCATTCCACTTTCAAAGGTTTCCTGCGGCAGCCAGCCAAGTTCACGGGCAATTTTCGAAGCATCAATGGCATAGCGTAGGTCATGCCCTGGACGGTCAGCGACAAAGGTAATCAGATCGCGATAGTGCGCCACACCGTGCGGTTTATTCGGGGCCAGTTCTTCCAGCAGCTCGCAGATGGTTTCCACAACCTCGAGATTCTTACGCTCGTTGTGACCACCAATATTATAGGTTTCACCGACTTTCCCGGTGGTTACCACGCAATACAGCGCACGGGCATGATCTTCAACATATAACCAGTCACGGATTTGCTGCCCGTTGCCATATACCGGCAGCGGTTTACCCGCCAGCGCGTTGAGAATCATCAGCGGGATCAGTTTTTCCGGAAAGTGGTAAGGACCGTAGTTATTAGAGCAGTTGGTGATTAACGTCGGCAGGCCGTAGGTCCGCAGCCAGGCGCGCACCAGATGGTCGCTGCTTGCTTTTGAAGCAGAATAAGGGCTGCTCGGCGAATACGGCGTGGTTTCGGTGAAGAAATCATCTGTGGAATGCAGGTCACCGTATACTTCGTCGGTGGAGATATGATGAAAACGGAACGCCGATTTTTTGTCTTCTGCCAGCGCATTCCAGTAAGCCCGCGCCGCTTCAAGCAGTGTATAAGTCCCGACAATGTTGGTTTCGATAAACGCTGCTGGGCCGTCAATAGAACGGTCAACATGGCTTTCAGCTGCCAGATGCATGACGCAGTCTGGCTGATGTTCTGTGAAAATGCGCGCCAACTCTGCCCGATCGCAGATATCAACTTTCTCAAAGGCAAAGCGATCGCTTTGCGCGACTGGTGCCAACGACATCAGGTTTCCGGCGTAGGTCAGCTTATCGACCACCACCACCGCATCGTTCGTCTCGTTGATGATATAACGCACCAGCGCCGAGCCAATAAACCCGGCACCGCCTGTTATCAGAATCTTTCTCATTAGCGCCAGACTCCTTTGGCATCGACGACATACTGCTGATGGACGTTGTCGCCATTGATAACTTTGAACTGACTATGATCGACCAACATCACCAGCACATCTGCCGTTGCCAGCGCCTCGTCAAGCTGCGCCAGAGTACAAAGCCCATTCAGTTTGTTCGGCAACTGGTGAATGTTAGGCTCAACAACCAGCGTTTCGCCGCTGTGCCACTGAGCGATCAATTCAGCGATTTCCATCGCCGGACTTTCGCGCAGGTCATCAATATTCGGTTTAAACGCCAGACCAAAACAGGCAATTTTCAGCTCACTGGCGCGTTTATCGGTAGCGGCCAGGCAGTCGGCAACCGCCGCTTTGACCTGATCAATCACCCAGAACGGTTTGTGATCGTTTACTTCACGCGCGGTACGGATAAGCCGCGCCTGCTGCGGATTCTGTGCCACGATAAACCACGGATCAACAGCGATGCAGTGACCACCCACGCCAGGGCCAGGTTGAAGAATATTGACGCGAGGGTGACGATTCGCCAGGCGAATCAGTTCCCAGACGTTAATCCCCTGATCGGCGCAAATCAGCGACAGTTCGTTAGCAAAAGCGATATTCACATCGCGGAAGCTGTTCTCGGTGAGTTTACACATTTCCGCCGTCCGTGAGTTAGTGACGACACACTCACCTTCGAGGAAAATTTTGTACAGTTCGCTGGCACGGGCCGAACAAACCGGCGTCATACCACCAATCACGCGATCGTTTTTAATCAGCTCGACCATAACCTGGCCCGGTAACACGCGTTCCGGGCAGTAAGCAATGTTGACGTCCGCCTGCTCGCCCACCTGCTGTGGGAAAGTCAGGTCCGGACGCATCTCTGCTAACCATTCTGCCATCTTCTCGGTTGAACCCACCGGCGAGGTGGACTCAAGGATCACCAGCGCGCCTTTTTTCAGCACTGGCGCAATGGAGCGAGCAGCCGATTCAACGTAAGCCATATCAGGCTCATGATCGCCTTTAAACGGCGTGGGTACAGCAATCAGCCAGGCATCCGCTTCAACCGGCGTCGTGCTCGCTCGTAAAAAACCGCCTTCTACGGCAGTTTTTACTACGCTCGCCAAATCAGGCTCGACGATATGGATTTCGCCTCGATTGATGGTATCAACCGCGTGTTGGTTGATATCAACACCAATCACCTGTTTTTGCCGGGAGGCAAACGCTGCCGCCGTTGGCAGTCCAATGTAACCCAGTCCAATGACAGAAATGGTCGCAAAACTCATAGTGATATCCGATTATTTTTTAACGCTTCCAGAATGCGAGAGCATGCCTGACCATCACCATACGGGTTATGGGCGCGGCTCATGGTTTGATATTCGTTTTCGTCTTTTAAAAGACGCGTCACTTCCTCGACGATTCGCTGCTTATCCGTGCCGACCAGACGCACCGTACCTGCCGTCACCGCTTCCGGACGCTCGGTGGTATCGCGCATCACCAGCACCGGTTTCCCCAGCGAAGGCGCTTCCTCCTGAATGCCGCCTGAGTCAGTCAAAATCAGCCAGGCGTGGTTCATCAGCCAGACAAACGGTAAATACTCCTGAGGATCGATCAGAATGACATTTTTCACGTGCCCCAGAATGCGATTGACCGGCTCTCTGACGTTCGGGTTGAGATGCACCGGATAGACAATCTGGATGTCCTGGTGCGTGGTGGCGATGTCTGCCAGTGCATGGCAGATTTCTTCAAAGCCACGACCAAAACTCTCACGTCTGTGACCGGTCACCAGAATCATCTTTTTATCGGGGTCGATAAACGGGTAATTTGCCGCCAGCTCTGAACGCAGCGTGTCGCTGCTCATCACCTGGTCACGCACCCATAACAGTGCATCAATGACTGTATTACCGGTAATGAAGATTCGGCTGTCAGCAACGTTTTCACGCAGCAAGTTTTGCCGGGACGTTTCGGTTGGAGAGAAGTGATACATCGCCAGATGCCCGGTCAATGTACGATTTGCCTCTTCCGGCCACGGCGAATAGAGATCGCCCGTGCGCAGACCAGCCTCAACGTGACCAACAGGAATACGCTGATAAAACGCTGCCAGGCTGGTTGCCAGCGTCGTCGTCGTATCACCGTGAACCAGCACGACGTCTGGTTTGAATTCGGCAAGAATTGGTTTTAGCCCTTCCAGAATCCGACAGGTTATCTCTGTCAGACCCTGTCCTGGCTGCATTATGTTGAGATCGTAGTCAGGTACAATGGAAAAGAGTTTCAGCACCTGATCGAGCATCTCCCGATGCTGCGCAGTGACGCAAACTTTAGCCTCAAAAAAAGGATCTTTTGCCAACGCATGCACCAACGGCGCCATCTTGATGGCTTCCGGGCGCGTACCAAATACAGTCAGTACTTTCACATCGATTCTCTTCGAATAAGCGGCGAGCGCCTTTGCGCTCACCGCAGCAGTGTTGCTATTTCGAGCAACGGCGGGTTAATGCGACACCAGCCCCGATCAGCCCCCCGACAATGCCCCACATAATCATCAGGAAGGCACGACGTGGGCTATCGCGTTTTACCGGTTCTTCCGGCGTACGCAAATAGCGATAGGTCTGAAAACGCGGATCCAGGGTTGGACCAACATTCAGGGTGTTTAACATGGCCCGATTCTGATCATAGTCGAGATCAAAGGCCGGACCGACGGCCTGTAAATTTTCCAGTCGCGCCTGGAGCATTGGACGCCCAAGCAGGAACATTTCTGAATCAGGTAGTTCCTCGGCAGGTACATCTGTCGCACTGCGCGAAATATTATGCTGCTCAGCAATTTTCAGCGCCTGTTCAATGCTGTTCATCCGGCGGTCGTAGATGGCTTTCGCCACTTCTTCCTGACGCTTCACCTGAGCTTTCATCTGGATGGTACGCGCCGCCCATGCGCCTTTCAGCTCATCATTCAGATGGCTGGCTGCTCGTTGGCTGGCAAACGCAACATACTGACGTAACAGGTTATTAGCGTCAGGCGCGGTTTCGGCAATCAGCTTAACGCTATCATTGACCGCACGCGTGAAGTCACCGGGAATAAACACGATGTTGTTAATCATTTCATCCAGCAACGCCGCATCGGCTTTGCTGTTCCCGACCATCCGCTGTTTGTAATAGTCTGTCTGCAACCAGAAATCGCGGCGGGTATCCCACGAGGCCAGTTGCATAACAAACTCTTTATAGGCTTCATCCATGACCGATGGTTGGTCGGCAGAAGCCATGTTCGAACGGACGTCCAGGTTACGCAAAAATTGCTGCTGCGAGTAGTATCCTCCCAGCATATTCACTGTTGGACGATCGGTAATCGCCGTCGAGCTCCACTCCTGACGAGCAAAAAAAGTATACGCCAGCGCGATTAACGCAAACGCCAGCCCCATGCCAATAATCCACAGCTTCCCAGCCCACAAGGTACGAAACAACCCACGAATATCCAGTTCATTTTCAGCGGCTTCGGCCGGTTTCCCAGGCATTGGTTGTGTCATCACATCCTCATTTATTTGGTTAAATTGGGGCTGCCACCACGATTTCTACGCAGTCTGCGTTTTACGCGCTTAATAAAGCGAGCAACTTTCCAGGCACGCTTAATGCAATATCCATAGAGGAAGAATGCTAGCAAAAAGAGCACCAGCATGACCCATTCCGGGACAAAATGAGAGTATTCTGCCAGCACGCCAATTGAGGCGAGCAGTGCTGCGGCAAGGGTAATCAGCACAAACGCCTGGCGGGAAGTAAACCCGGCACGCATGATCAAATGGTGAATATGCTGACGGTCAGGAGAGAATGGGCTCATGCCTTTACGCAGGCGACGGTACATAATTGCCACCATATCCATTAGCGGAATGGCGATAATCCATAATGCAGTAACCGGGCTTATTGGGTGCGTTTTTCCCTGAGTCGTTTCGAGCAGGATCCAGATAACGGTAAAACCAATCAGCGTACTGCCCGCATCACCCATAAAGACTTTGTAGCGGCGACCCAGGATACCAAGGTTGAGCATGATATAGGGCAGGATGGCGGCGATCATCGCAAAGCACCAGATAGCGAGGCTGGTTTGCCCGTCGAACCACAAAATCATACCGATTGCACCGAACGAGACGCAGGACAACCCGCCCAGCAAGCCATCAATGCCATCAACCATGTTGAACGCATTAATGGCCGCCCAGACGGCAAATAGCGTCAGGAAGTAACCAAACGGTCCGAGCACCATCTCCCAGGAGCCAAAGATATAACCCAGGCTACTGAGATAAAGGTTGCCGAACACCATCATAACAATGCCAACAGCGGCCTGTATGGTGGCACGGATTTTTACGCTGATATCAAAACGGTCATCCAGCGCACCGATGAACACAAGCACACCGGCACAAGCGAGATAGAGAGATGCATGCGGAATATAATAATCGACAATTCCGAACGTGAAGCAAATCCCTGCGTAAACCGAAATACCCCCAACGAGAGGTATCAATCCCTGGTGACGTTTGCGGAAGTTAGGTTTATCCACTAAACCGACTTTTTTTGCTACCTTTCGGGCAAAAAACAGAAACAGTGTCGTGAATAAAAAAATACTGATGAGATCAGTACTCACTGTCAGTAAGTTCACAATGCATGCTCTCAGAGAAAATTATTAGCAGAAGTATAACCACGAAGACCTTTATTCAGAAGGGAAAGTCTGTTCCGAACCCACCAGTCCTGTGCAAAAATTAATCATTCGATATGCAAATTGCATAACACACGAGCAAAACCCAGGAATTTTCCTAACATTGCCAGTGCGGCAATAAGATTACAGATATAAAAGCAAAACGCCACGTAAACACGTGGCGTTTTTGGCATAAGACAAATTTATGAGCGCTTCATCATTTCGAAGAAATCGTCATTGGTCTTGGTCATCGCCAGTTTATTAATGAGGAACTCCATGGCATCGATTTCGCCCATCGGGTGAATGATTTTGCGCAGGATCCACATTTTCTGCAGCTCTTCCTGAGTAGTGAGCAGCTCTTCTTTACGGGTACCGGAACGGTTGTAGTCGATTGCCGGGAAGACGCGTTTTTCAGCGATCTTACGAGAGAGGTGCAGTTCCATGTTGCCTGTACCTTTAAACTCTTCGTAGATAACTTCGTCCATCTTGGAACCGGTATCGATAAGCGCGGTAGCGATGATGGTCAGGCTGCCGCCCTCTTCCACATTACGCGCCGCACCGAAGAAGCGTTTCGGGCGATGCAGGGCGTTGGCATCCACACCACCGGTCAGCACTTTACCTGACGCCGGAACAACGGTGTTGTAAGCACGCGCCAAACGAGTGATGGAGTCGAGCAGAATGATAACGTCTTTCTTGTGCTCAACCAGGCGTTTCGCCTTCTCGATCACCATTTCCGCAACCTGAACGTGGCGAGATGCGGGTTCGTCAAAGGTGGAAGCAACAACTTCACCTTTTACCAGACGCTGCATCTCGGTGACTTCTTCCGGACGTTCGTCAATCAGCAGAACCATCAGCACACAATCCGGGTGGTTGTAAGCAATGCTCTGAGCAATGTTCTGCAGCAGCATGGTTTTACCGGCTTTCGGCGGTGCCACAATCAGACCACGCTGACCACGACCGATAGGTGATGCCAGATCCAGTACGCGAGCGGTTAAATCTTCAGTAGAACCGTTACCACGTTCCATGCGCAGACGAGAGTTTGCGTGCAGCGGGGTTAAGTTCTCAAAGAGGATTTTGTTGCGGGCGTTTTCAGGTTTGTCGAAGTTAACTTCGTTAACTTTCAGCAGCGCAAAATAGCGTTCACCTTCTTTCGGCGGGCGAATCTTACCAGAGATGGTATCACCAGTGCGGAGGTTGAAACGGCGGATTTGGCTAGGAGAAACGTAGATGTCATCAGGACCGGCGAGGTAGGAGCTGTCTGCGGAACGGAGGAAACCAAATCCATCCTGCAATATCTCCAGTACGCCATCACCAAAGATATCTTCGCCACTCTTTGCGTGCTGCTTCAGGATGGCAAAAATAATGTCCTGCTTACGCATACGAGCCAGGTTTTCCAGCCCCATATTTTCGCCGAGAGTGATCAGCTCAGAAACCGGCGTATTCTTTAATTCGGTAAGATTCATAGTGGTGTGAGTTCTTAAACTTGGGGTAAATCTCGAACTTAATGTTGTGAATGGTATGGCAGGATCATCCATGCCTGTTTACGGTCATCGACTCATGTCTTTTCGCTGCCTGGTCACAGGAGAGTACGCAGAACTGAAACGACAAGACGGATTGAGTGACGAGCCAGAAATCTGTTCACTTCGCATTTAAGATAAAACGGGAAGCGTTGGAAATTACAAGATTCAAACTTAATAAGGTATGTTTAATACGAAGTCAACACTAAGTTAGCATGACTCACGCCGGGCGTCCAGTTTTTAGCGACAGGGCACCCGAACATGAAATTCCCTTACGCCAGGTTAGCGTCGAGGAACTCTTTCAACTGACCTTTAGACAGTGCGCCCACTTTGGTTGCCGCCACTTCACCGTTTTTGAACAGCAGCAGAGTCGGGATACCACGGATGCCATATTTCGGCGCAGTGCCAGGGTTTTGATCGATGTTCAGTTTTGCAACGGTCAGTTTGCCCTGATATTCGTCAGCGATTTCATCCAGAATCGGGGCGATCATTTTGCACGGACCGCACCACTCTGCCCAGAAATCAACGAGGATCGCCCCGTCCGCTTTGAGTACATCCGTGTCAAAACTGTCGTCAGTCAGGTGAATAATTTTATCGCTCATATATAACTCCACAGGAATAAGCCTGGCGTGTTGGTTTCGTTGTTGGTGTAACATTAACCAACTAAAGGTTGACTTTATTTCACCGGATACGCTTTCGTAAAGCAATAGTAAGCTGATATTCTACCACACTATGAGCAAAACACATTTAACAGAACAGAAGTTTTCCGACTTCGCCCTGCATCCGAAGGTTGTAGAAGCCCTTGAAAAAAAAGGGTTTCATAACTGTACGCCCATTCAGGCACTGGCCCTTCCGCTGACGCTGGCGGGTCGTGACGTAGCCGGGCAGGCGCAAACCGGTACCGGGAAAACGATGGCGTTTCTTACGTCAACGTTTCATTATCTTCTCTCTCATCCCGCGATTGCCGATCGCAAGGTGAATCAGCCGCGTGCCTTAATTATGGCACCGACGCGTGAACTTGCCGTGCAGATCCACGCCGATGCGGAGCCACTGGCGCAAGCTACCGGCCTGAAGCTGGGTCTGGCTTACGGTGGTGATGGCTACGACAAACAGCTGAAAGTGCTGGAAAGCGGCGTTGACATACTGATTGGCACCACGGGTCGTTTAATTGACTACGCCAAGCAGAACCACATTAACCTCGGTGCCATTCAGGTGGTGGTACTGGACGAAGCCGATCGCATGTACGATCTGGGCTTTATTAAAGATATACGCTGGCTGTTCCGCCGTATGCCGCCTGCAAACCAGCGCCTCAACATGCTGTTCTCCGCCACGCTTTCGTACCGGGTACGCGAACTGGCATTCGAGCAGATGAACAATGCCGAATATATTGAAGTGGAACCGGAACAGAAAACGGGCCACCGTATAAAAGAAGAGCTTTTCTACCCTTCTAACGAAGAAAAAATGCGTTTGCTGCAAACGCTGATTGAAGAAGAATGGCCAGACCGAGCGATTATTTTCGCCAACACCAAACATCGTTGTGAAGAGATCTGGGGCCACCTGGCGGCAGATGGTCATCGTGTCGGTTTGTTGACAGGCGATGTCGCGCAGAAAAAACGTCTGCGTATCCTTGATGAATTTACCCGTGGCGATCTGGATATTCTGGTTGCCACCGACGTTGCTGCGCGTGGTTTGCACATCCCTGCGGTGACGCACGTCTTTAACTACGATTTACCCGATGACTGTGAAGATTACGTTCACCGTATTGGTCGTACAGGTCGCGCAGGCGCAAGCGGTCATTCTATCAGCCTGGCCTGTGAAGAGTATGCATTGAATTTGCCTGCTATTGAGACCTATATTGGTCACTCAATTCCGGTAAGCAAATACAATCCGGACGCATTGATGACCGATCTGCCAAAACCGCTGCGCCTCACACGCCCGCGTACAGGTAATGGTCCGCGTCGTACTGGTGCTCCGCGTAATCGTCGTCGTTCAGGTTAAATAAAAAATGTCATACTCAAAATCATTCAAACTGTATCAAGATGGCAAGAGAATTAATCCCAATGAGCTTACTGTAGTAAGTGATTCGGGTGAAAGAACGCAGCCAACGCAGAGACAGATTGAAGGATGAAGAGTATGGGTTCCACCTCGTCATTATATGCAGCCATTGATCTCGGTTCGAATAGTTTTCATATGCTGGTTGTGCGCGAGGTGGCTGGAAGCATCCAGACGCTGACGCGAATTAAACGCAAAGTGCGTCTGGCTGCTGGCCTGAACAGCGAAAATGCCCTGTCTAATGAAGCAATGGAGCGCGGTTGGCAATGTTTGCGCCTGTTTGCTGAACGTCTGCAAGATATCCCTTCCTCGCAAATTCGCGTTGTCGCCACGGCGACATTACGCCTTGCCGTCAATGCCGGTGATTTTATTGCCAAAGCGCAGGAAATCCTCGGTTGTCCGGTACAAGTGATCAGCGGTGAAGAAGAAGCTCGCCTGATTTATCAGGGTGTTGCTCACACCACTGGCGGTGCCGATCAGCGCCTGGTGGTGGATATCGGCGGCGCCAGTACTGAACTGGTAACCGGCACGGGCGCACAAACCACCTCGTTGTTCAGCCTGTCGATGGGCTGCGTCACCTGGCTGGAACGCTATTTTGCCGATCGTAATCTGGGGCAGGAAAATTTTGATGCCGCAGAAAAAGCGGCACGCGAAGTGTTACGTCCGGTTGCCGATGAATTGCGGTATCACGGCTGGAAAGTGTGCGTTGGTGCTTCCGGCACCGTGCAGGCCTTACAAGAAATCATGATGGCACAGGGGATGGATGAACGGATTACCCTGGAAAAGTTGCAGCAACTGAAACAACGCGCCATTCATTGTGGTCGACTGGAGGAACTGGAGATCGACGGACTGACGCTGGAACGTGCGTTAGTGTTCCCGAGTGGTCTGGCGATCCTGATAGCCATTTTTACCGAACTGAATATTCAGTGTATGACCCTGGCTGGTGGTGCACTGCGTGAAGGTCTGGTCTACGGCATGTTGCATCTGGCCGTCGAGCAGGATATTCGCAGCCGTACGCTGCGTAATATTCAACGCCGCTTTATGATCGATATTGATCAGGCTCAGCGAGTAGCCAAAGTTGCGGCTAATTTCTTCGATCAGGTGGAAAACGAATGGCATCTTGAAGCGATTAGCCGTGATTTGCTCATCAGCGCCTGTCAGCTTCATGAAATCGGTCTGAGCGTTGATTTCAAACAAGCGCCGCAACATGCTGCTTATCTGGTGCGTAATCTGGATCTTCCCGGTTTTACGCCTGCACAGAAAAAATTACTGGCGACGCTACTACTCAACCAGACGAACCCAATAGATCTCTCCTCGTTGCATCAACAAAATGCCGTACCGCCACGCGTCGCAGAACAACTCTGCCGTTTACTACGCCTGGCCATCATTTTTGCCAGCCGTCGCCGTGACGATCTCGTGCCAGAGATGACATTAAAGGCCAACCATGAACTGTTGACCTTGACGCTTCCGCAAGGTTGGCTAACCCAACATCCGCTGGGTAAAGAGATTATTGATCAGGAAAGCCAGTGGCAAAGCTATGTTCACTGGCCGTTGGAACTACATTAAAGAGTAATATGCCGGATGCGATGCTCGCGCATTTTACCCGGCCTTGATTATTTCCCTCGTTTTGCTGCCATCATCGCCTTCAGATTTGCCAGATGGTTTTGGCCTTTCTGCATTCGTTCTTCGGCGCTGACAACTTTGCGCTCCTGTTCCCATACCAAATCATCCTGCGGCAGCTCCAGCAGGAAGCGACTCGGCTCCGGGCGCACAAGTTCGCCGTACTGACGGCGTTCTTTACACAGCGTAAAGGTCAATTCCTTCTGGGCGCGGGTGATGCCAACATAGGCCAGCCGCCGCTCCTCATCAATATTGTCTTCATCGATGCTGCTCTGGTGAGGCAAAAATCCTTCTTCCATACCGACCATGTAGACATAAGGAAACTCCAGCCCTTTTGACGCGTGCAGAGTCATCAGTTGTACCTGATCCAGCTCTTCCTCGCTCTCGCCGCGCTCCATCATGTCTCGCAGAGTAAAGCGCGTCACCACCTGAGTGAGCGTCATCGGCTCATCCAGTTCACTGCCTTCCAGCATCTCCGTCATCCAGCTAAACAGTTGGTTGACGTTCTTCATGCGCATTTCGGCAGCTTTCGGGCTGGGCGATGTTTCGTACAGCCAGGATTCATAATCCATGCCGTGGATCAGATCGCGTACTGCGGCAATCGGTTCCCGTTCCGCCAGGCGCTGGATTTCCGCCAGCCAGTGAGTGAAGCGGGTCAATGCTTCATAACCACGTCCGCTAAGCGTCTGGCTCAGGCCCATATCAAAACTGGCGGTAAACATACTTTTATTGCGCGTCATCGCCCACTCGCCCAGCTTTTTCAGCGTCGCCGGACCAATCTCTCTCTTCGGCGTGTTAACGATACGCAGGAACGCACTATCATCGTCCGGGTTAGTCAGCACACGCAGATAAGCCAGCAAATCCTTGATTTCCGGGCGAGAGAAGAATGAAGTACCGCCAGATATTTTGTACGGGATGCGGTTTTGCATCAGGAATTTTTCAAACACCCGCGACTGATGGTTACCACGATAAAGAATGGCATAATCTTTGTACTGCGTTTTATTGACGAAGTGATGGGCGATCAATTCACCGGTGACGCGCTCGGCCTCATGTTCCTCGTTATTCGCGCTTAAAACTTTTAGCTCTGTGCCGTAACCCAGTTCAGAAAAAAGACGCTTTTCAAAGACGTGCGGGTTATTGGCGATAAGGATGTTCGCCGCTTTCAGAATACGCCCGGAAGAGCGATAGTTCTGTTCGAGTTTAATCACCTTCAACGCAGGGAAATCCTGGCTCAACAGCACCAGGTTTTGCGGACGGGCACCGCGCCAGGAGTAGATCGACTGGTCATCATCGCCTACCACGGTAAAACGTGCGCGGCTGCCCACCAGCAGTTTCACCAGCTCATACTGACTGGTGTTGGTGTCCTGATATTCATCCACCAGCAGATAGCGAATTTTGTTCTGCCAGCGCTCGCGGACTTCTTCATTGCGTTGCAGCAGCAACGTCGGTAATAAAATCAGATCGTCGAAGTCGAGAACGTTGCACGCTTTCAGGTGTGAATCATACAGCCCATAACAATGGGCAAAAATACGGTCCCGCTCGCCCTTTGCTTCTGCCGCCGCCTGCGCCGGTGTTTTGAGATCGTTCTTCCAGTTAGAGATGGTCGAAATCAGCTGTTGCAGAAGAACTTTGTCATCTTCAATCAGCCCCTCGGTCAGTTCTTTGAGTAACGCCAGTTGATCGGTATCGTCAAACAGTGAAAAGTTCGCTTTCATCCCAAGCGCCGCATACTCCCGTTTGATGATATCCAGCCCTAATGTATGGAAGGTGGAGATCATCAGCCCGCGCGCCTCTTTACGCCCCAGCGTCTGCCCGACACGCTCTTTCATCTCGCGCGCCGCCTTATTGGTAAAGGTCACCGCCGCGATATGCCGTGCCTGATAACCGCAACCGCGGATCAGATGGGCGATTTTATTGGTGATAACACGAGTTTTACCGGAACCCGCGCCCGCCAGCACCAGGCAGGGGCCGGTAACGAATTCGACAGCTTGTTGTTGGCCGGGGTTTAGACGCATAGGTGTATTGCTCAATCTTCGAACGGGGGGAGGATTGTAGCAGAATCGCATTTGAATGTGACCGAGTGAAAACCGCTAACCGGATGGCTGCGGATGTTTAAATCAGAGAGGGAAGGCCGAAACCGGAGTTCATCATGAATCCATTAGACTTAGAAAATATCGGGTCGTAACGTTGTGTTATTACTTTTTCAGAGTTTACTAAGGAGAGGTTTACTCGTGGCGATTAATTTCAGCCCCAAGGTTGGTGAAATACTGGAATGCAACTTTGGTAACTATCCCGTTAGCCAGAATGGACAGTTCAGCACGACGTATTACGATGGCCGCATTCCACCTGAGATGATAAAAAATAGGTTGGTTGTCGTGCTCAACGGAAAAATTAATGGCAACGCATGTATCGTCGTTCCATTATCAACCACTCGCGACCATGACAAGTTAAATCGTGGAATGCATGTTGAAATAGCCAGTAATGTTATCAATGACCTGCAATTCTTTGATCCGCAGATACGTTGGGCTAAAGCCGACCTGGTACAACAAGTCAGTCGAAACCGATTAAACAGAGCAAGGACTTATCGGGGGTATCTTAATCAATGTTTGCCACATGAGTTGGTTGCAGACATACAGAGGGCAGTCATCAAGTCAATCAATGCCATATCGCTCATAAATTGACAATAAAATCACCATCCCCGATAATGACTCTGTAGCCCATAGAGGCCCTAAGTTTTCTCCCCTTGAGGGACCTGCGAAGCCCGGATTTTCCGGGCTTTTGCCATATATGTCCCCCCTCCCTGACTGACAATTTTTAATTCAAGGCACGATCATGGCAAAAACAGCAGCAGCACTGCATATCCTTGTAAAAGAAGAGAAACTGGCTCTGGATCTTCTCGAGCAGATTAAGAATGGTGCCGATTTCGGCAAGCTGGCGAAGAAACACTCTATTTGCCCGTCAGGCAAACGCGGCGGTGATTTAGGTGAATTCCGCCAGGGCCAGATGGTTCCGGCGTTCGATAAAGTGGTTTTCTCTTGTCCGGTACTGGAGCCAACCGGTCCGCTGCATACCCAGTTCGGGTATCACATCATTAAGGTGCTTTACCGTAACTAACAGCAAGGCCTTCTCCGGGAGAAGGCCTTGAACTCTGAATCGCACTTAACCCGCAACTGCAATACGTTTCATATCCGTCATATAGCCGCGCAGTTTCTTACCTACCTGCTCAATCGCATGGCTGCGAATCGCTTCGTTCACATCACGCAACTGCGCGTTATCTACCGCACCTTCCGGAATAGCTTTACCCAGGTCGCCCGGTTGCAGCTCTGCCATAAACGGTTTCAGCAACGGCACACAAGCGTAAGAGAACAGATAGTTACCGTACTCGGCGGTATCAGAGATAACCACGTTCATTTCGTACAGACGCTTACGGGCGATGGTATTGGCAATCAGCGGCAGTTCGTGCAGTGATTCATAGTAAGCAGACTCTTCGATGATGCCGGAATCAACCATGGTTTCGAATGCCAGCTCAACGCCCGCTTTCACCATCGCGATCATCAGTACGCCTTTATCGAAGTACTCTTGCTCGCCGATTTTGCCTTCAAACTGCGGCGCAGTTTCGAACGCGGTTTTGCCGGTTTCTTCACGCCAGGTCAGCAGTTTCTTATCGTCGTTAGCCCAGTCCGCCATCATGCCGGAAGAGAATTCGCCAGAGATGATATCGTCCATATGTTTCTGGAACAGCGGTGCCATGATCTCTTTCAGTTGTTCAGAGAGCGCGTAAGCACGCAGTTTCGCCGGGTTAGAGAGACGGTCCATCATCAGGGTGATGCCGCCCTGCTTCAGGGCTTCGGTGATGGTTTCCCAACCGAACTGAATCAGTTTTTCTGCATATGCCGGGTCGGTGCCTTCTTCCACCAGCTTGTCGAAGCACAGCAGAGAGCCAGCCTGCAACATACCGCACAGAATGGTTTGCTCGCCCATCAGGTCAGATTTCACTTCCGCAACAAAGGACGATTCCAGCACGCCAGCACGGTGACCACCAGTTGCTGCCGCCCATGCTTTAGCGATCGCCATGCCTTCGCCTTTCGGATCGTTTTCCGGGTGAACGGCAATCAGCGTCGGTACGCCAAACCCACGTTTGTACTCTTCACGCACTTCAGTGCCAGGGCATTTCGGCGCAACCATTACTACGGTGATGTCTTTACGGATCTGCTCGCCCACTTCGACGATGTTGAAACCATGTGAGTAACCCAGCGCCGCGCCGTCTTTCATCAGTGGCTGTACGGTGCGCACCACGTCGGAGTGCTGTTTGTCTGGCGTCAGGTTAACCACCAGATCTGCCTGCGGGATCAGCTCTTCGTAAGTACCCACTTTAAAACCGTTTTCGGTCGCTTTACGCCAGGATGCGCGCTTCTCAGCGATCGCTTCTTTACGCAGGGCATAAGAGATATCCAGACCAGAATCACGCATGTTCAGGCCCTGGTTCAGACCCTGCGCACCACAACCGACGATGACCACTTTTTTACCCTGAAGGTAGCTCGCGCCATCGGCGAATTCGTCGCGGCCCATAAAGCGACATTTGCCCAGCTGTGCCAGCTGCTGGCGCAGGTTCAGTGTATTGAAGTAGTTAGCCATGGTGATTCCTCGTGATGTTGTGCTTCTTATTGTTCGGTTCGCGTTTGCGAGATTGAATTCACTATATGACAGGAAATTTATTGCGGAAATTGATATATTCACAACGTCACATTGCAATTTTTGCAACGTCAACATTGAGGGCTGCGCCATTGGATTTACGCGATCTGAAAACCTTCCTGCATCTGGCGGAAAGCCGCCATTTTGGCCGCAGCGCGCGGGCGATGCACGTTAGTCCATCCACGCTTTCCCGACAGATTCAGCGCCTGGAAGAAGATCTCGGTCAGCAGCTGTTTGTGCGCGATAACCGTACGGTGACGCTGACCGAAGCGGGCGAAGAACTGCGCGTTTTCGCCCAGCAAACACTGTTGCAGTATCAGCAATTGCGCCACACCATCGACCAGCAAGGACCGTCGCTCTCTGGCGAATTACATATCTTCTGCTCGGTGACCGCTGCCTACAGCCATCTGCCGCCGATTCTTGACAGATTCCGCGCGGAACACCCGTCAGTGGAGATCAAACTCACTACCGGTGATGCGGCGGATGCGATGGAAAAAGTGGTGACGGGGGAAGCGGATCTGGCGATTGCCGGGAAGCCGGAGACGCTGCCCGGTGCAGTGGCGTTTTCGATGCTGGAGAATCTGGCAGTGGTGCTGATCGCGCCTGCCCTACCGTGCCCGGTGCGTAATCAGGTTTCGGTAGAGAAGCCGGACTGGTCTACAGTGCCGTTTATCATGGCAGATCAGGGGCCGGTGCGCCGCCGCATTGAGCTGTGGTTCCGACGCAATAAAATCAGTAACCCGATGATTTACGCCACGGTTGGCGGACATGAAGCGATGGTTTCGATGGTGGCGCTCGGCTGCGGCGTGGCATTGTTGCCGGAAGTGGTGCTGGAAAACAGCCCGGAACCGGTGCGTAACCGCGTGATGATTCTGGAGCGTAGCGATGAGAAAACGCCGTTTGAGCTGGGCGTTTGTGCACAAAAAAAGCGGCTGCATGAGCCGCTGATTGAGGCTTTCTGGAAGATTTTACCGAATTACTAAGGACAATTTCATGACAACAAGAAAGTGGATATTATTATTGGTTTTAGCGGTAAGTTGCATTGCGCAAGCCAAACCGAAAGGTATCACCGTTCAGGATGTGAAGCATCTGGCGTTGAAAGAGTGTTTAACGTCCCATTATCGTGAGCGTACGCCCGCTGATGCCTTTTCGGCTCCTGCTCATGACGTTTCATTTCTGCTTGAAAGGTATGCTTTAGATAATGCTGGAAAGTGGAATGCTTTTCAGAAATTTGTCGCCAAAGAGACGAAGGGATTTGGCACCCTCACCCTTGCGCTACATCCCGATAGCGCAAAGGATGCGAATAACATAATGGAGCGGTGTATGAGCTTTTATGAGTCGGAAAAGCTTGATAATTACATTCGTAATAAGATTATGAAGTAAATCGTGAGAAATAAATACATGGCAAAAAATAATAATCACTTACCATCGAATATCGATAATTTCTCTATCCATAAGAAATACACCCACATATTTGACATTGCCTTTGTAAAGTTTGGTGCCAGACTGGCAGATGTACAAATGACACTATTCAAAAACACATCGCCCTCAGTTTATACACTTCAATGTATAAGTGACGATGAATTGTTCTTTATTGATATTTACGAAGATGAGCAAGCCGTGTTAGCAGAACACCGAATTATTGATAATGAAGAAAATATTGTTTTCATCCCACATTGTTTTACAAAAATGTTAATGACTGCTTGTCAGGAAGCTAAAAAACAACCTGCTTTATACACGGAAGATATACTAATGAGCAAAAGAGTGCGTCGCCAGCGACTATCACAGACTATGCCTGCTCTGGTGAGCCTACGTGACATCCATATCGATTTTAGGACCAGTTACGGACATGGCGAAGCCTCATACGAGATCAATTTTAGTCCATACGCTATCGAAAATGGTGACTGGATGAACGCTAAAAGGTGCAGAAATTTTTCTGTTATGTTCGATGAGAATATGAATTTTATAGAAGTTCAATGGTATAGGGATTAAAAAAACTTAAACCGAAACACGATTTGGAAACATAACAACCTCCACTTCAATTTCTGTTAAATTACTTAAATTGATTATCAGTTTTAACTCTGAATGTTCGTTAATTGCCATCAAAATATCATTGCTAACAGAAATAAAGCTTATTGGGTTAGTCTGGGTAAAAAAGAATCCCCAGACAAAATTATTATCAGCATCTATATATACCAACGATCCCTCGTTTCCCATCGTTCCATCACCGCCGTAGATTTTCCCGCCTTTATACTCAGTAAATGTCCAGTAGTCGACGGGAACCCAGCAATCAGAATCGTATTTTTCAATACTGGAGAAGGATGTATCACACAAAGGAGTACACCAGGCTTTCTTCTCTTTCGTGTAATTATCGAAAGACTCCCGCCAGTTTAAAAGGGTGACAGTCCCATTCGCAAAGGTCAGGCTATCGATTCCAGGTAACTCTTTTTTCTCTTCCCAGCGTTTAAACATGACAATAAATCCTTTTATTTCATCACGTAGTATAACTCCCTAATGAAGACGTTCATTAGGGAGCCATGTGTTTAACCCGCCAAAAAGAACCTGAACGCCGGGTTATGGGTTTCGTCGTGGCAATCGTAGCCCAGCTCATTTAGCCGGGTTTCGAAATCCGGTTCGTGGTCGCCAAGCTCGAACGCCGCCAGTACGCGCCCGTAGTCGGTACCGTGGCTGCGATAATGGAAAAGCGAAATGTTCCAGTGGGTACCTAGCGTGTTGAGGAAGCGCAGCAGCGCGCCCGGCGATTCCGGGAACTCGAAGCTGTAGAGGCGTTCCTGCAACGGATGCGATGGACGCCCACCAACCATATAGCGCACGTGTAGCTTCGCCATTTCGTCGTCGGAGAGATCAACCACGCTGTAGCCGCCATCGTTGAGCATCTGCAAAATTTCTTTACGCTCTTCGAGCCCTCGACTTAAGCGCACGCCGACAAAAATGCAGGCGTTTTTGGCATCGGCAAAGCGGTAGTTGAACTCGGTGACCGAGCGCCCGCCAAGCAGTTGGCAGAACTTCAGGAAGCTGCCCTTCTCTTCCGGGATAGTCACCGCCAGCAACGCTTCACGCTGTTCACCCAGTTCGCAGCGTTCCGAGACGTAGCGCAGGCCGTGGAAATTGACATTCGCCCCCGAAAGCACATGCGCCAGTCGTTCGCCGCGAATATTGTTCTGGGCGATGTATTTTTTCATTCCCGCCAGCGCCAGCGCGCCGGAAGGTTCCGCCACCGCGCGCACATCTTCGAATAAATCCTTCATCGCCGCACAGATCGCATCACTATCGACGGTGATGATGTCGTCGAGATACTCCTGGCATAAACGGAATGTTTCGTCGCCAATGCGTTTTACCGCTACGCCTTCAGCAAATAGCCCCACGCGCGGCAGATCAACCGGATGACCCGCATCCAGCGCCGCTTTCAGGCAGGCGGAGTCTTCCGCTTCAACGGCAATCACTTTGATTTGCGGCATCAGTTGTTTGATCAGCACCGCCACACCCGCCGCCAGACCGCCGCCGCCGACCGGCACAAACACGCGGTCAAGATGGGCATCCTGCTGGAGCAGTTCCAGCGCCAGCGTGCCTTGCCCGGCGATCACCATCGGGTGGTCGAACGGCGGCACCCAGGTGAAGCCCTGCTGCTGTGACAGTTCGATCGCTTTCGCTTTTGCTTCGTCAAAGTTCGCGCCATGAAGCAACACTTCGCCGCCAAAGCCGCGTACCGCATCAACTTTGATATCGGCGGTGGCGGTTGGCATGACGATCAGCGCCTTCACGCCTAACCGCGCGGAGGAAAACGCGACGCCCTGCGCGTGATTACCCGCCGAGGCAGTGATCACGCCATGCGCTTTTTGTTCTTCCGTCAGGCCCGCCATCATGGCGTATGCACCGCGCAGCTTAAAGCTGTGTACCGGCTGGCGATCTTCGCGCTTCACCAGAATCACGTTATCAAGACGCGACGAGAGCTTTTCCATTTTTTGTAGCGGCGTGACCTGCGCCGCCTCGTAAACCGGTGCACGTAGCACCGCTCTTAAATATTCGGCGCCTTCCGGAGCACCAGACAGGGGTTGTGAGTCTGCCATCATTAACCCCCCAGTTTCGATTTATCGCGCACCGCGCCTTTGTCGGCGCTGGTTGCCAGGCTGGCGTAGGCGCGCAGGGCAAAGGAAACCTGACGTTCACGGTTTTTCGGCGTCCAGGCTTTGTCGCCACGGGCTTCCTGCGCTTCACGACGGGCCGCCAGTTCGGCATCGCTTACCTGTAACTGAATGCCACGGTTCGGTATGTCGATGGCGATCAGGTCGCCGTCTTCAATCAGGCCAATGCTGCCGCCGCTTGCCGCTTCCGGCGAGACGTGGCCGATGGAAAGACCAGAGGTGCCGCCGGAGAAGCGTCCATCGGTGATCAGCGCACAGGCTTTGCCGAGCCCCATTGATTTCAGGAAGCTGGTTGGGTAGAGCATTTCCTGCATGCCAGGGCCGCCTTTCGGGCCTTCATAGCGGATCACCACCACATCGCCCGCGACAACTTTGCCACCGAGGATCGCTTCTACCGCGTCGTCCTGGCTTTCGTACACTTTCGCCGGGCCGGTGAATTTGAGGATGCTGTCATCGACGCCCGCGGTTTTCACAATGCAGCCGTTTTCTGCGAAATTACCGTAGAGCACCGCCAGACCGCCGTCTTTGCTGTAGGCGTGTTCCAGCGAGCGGATACAGCCATTGGAGCGATCGTCGTCCAGCGTATCCCAGCGGCAATTCTGCGAGAATGCCTGTGTAGTACGAATGCCCGCAGGGCCAGCGCGGAACATATTTTTTACCGCATCATCCTGGGTCACGACGATGTCGTATTGTTCCAGTGTTTGCGGCAACGTCAGGCCAAGTACGTTTTTCACATCACGGTTCAGTAACCCCGCGCGATCCAGTTCGCCGAGAATACCGATAACACCACCAGCACGGTGAACATCTTCCATATGGTATTTCTGGGTGCTCGGCGCGACTTTACACAGCTGCGGTACTTTGCGGGAGAGCTTATCGATATCACTCATGGTGAAGTCGATTTCCGCTTCCTGTGCCGCCGCCAGCAGGTGAAGTACGGTGTTAGTCGATCCGCCCATCGCGATATCCAGCGTCATGGCGTTTTCAAACGCCGCCTTACTGGCGATGTTACGCGGCAGTGCGCTTTCATCATCCTGTTCGTAGTAACGTTTGGTCAATTCAACAATGCGTTTACCGGCATTGAGGAACAACTGCTTACGGTCAGCGTGGGTTGCCAGCAGCGAGCCGTTGCCCGGCTGCGACAGGCCCAGAGCTTCGGTCAGGCAGTTCATCGAGTTAGCGGTGAACATCCCGGAACACGATCCGCAGGTTGGACAGGCGGAACGTTCAACCTGATCGCTCTGGGAGTCAGAGACTTTCGGGTCTGCGCCCTGGATCATCGCATCAACCAGATCGAGCTTGATGATCTGATCGGACAGTTTGGTTTTCCCGGCCTCCATCGGGCCGCCGGAAACAAAGATCACCGGAATATTCAGGCGCAGGGAAGCCATCAGCATCCCCGGGGTGATTTTGTCGCAGTTAGAGATGCAGACCATGGCGTCGGCGCAGTGGGCATTGACCATATACTCAACGGAATCAGCGATCAGTTCGCGAGATGGCAGTGAATAAAGCATCCCCCCGTGGCCCATAGCGATCCCATCATCCACCGCAATGGTATTGAACTCTTTGGCAACGCCGCCAGCCGCTTCAATTTGTTCGGCGACCAGTTTACCGAGATCGCGCAGATGAACGTGACCCGGTACAAATTGGGTGAACGAGTTCACAACCGCGATAATCGGCTTACCGAAATCGGCGTCGGTCATTCCGGTGGCGCGCCACAGCGCACGAGCACCCGCCATATTACGACCATGAGTGGTGGTGGCGGAACGGTACTTAGGCATACTTTATTTACTCCCAGTGTCTGTCTCGTAAATGGGACGGTGCGTGCCGTCCCATTTTTTGTATTTATTGATTAACTTGATCTAACCAGCCCCATTTATCTTCGGTTTCACCAGTGAAGAGGCCGAAGAAGGCTTGCTGGATGCGTTTGGTAACCGGGCCACAACGGCCTTCGCCTACCTGGATACCATCTACACTGCGCACTGGCGTGATTTCAGCCGCAGTACCAGACATAAACACTTCATCCGCCAGGTACAGTGATTCGCGCGACAGCACCTGCTCACGCACTTCAATTCCCAGTTCTTTCGCCAGTTTGATGATGGCGTCACGGGTAATCCCCGGCAGCGCGGATGAGGTGAACGGTGGGGTAAACAGCACACCGTCTTTCACTTCAAACAGGTTTTCGCCCGCACCTTCAGAGATATAACCATTCACGTCCAGCGCGATACCTTCCTGATAACCGTGGCGGCGCGCTTCGCTACCCACCAGCAGAGAAGAGAGGTAGTTACCACCGGCTTTTGCCGCGGTTGGGATGGTGTTTGGCGCTGCGCGGTTCCAGGAGGAAACCATTGCATCGATCCCCTGCTCCAGCGCTTCTGCACCCAGATACGCTCCCCACGGGAAAGCGGCGATAATCACGTCGGTTGAGTATCCCGCTGGCGGGTTTACGCCCATGCCAACATCACCGACGAAGATCAGCGGACGGATATAGGCGCTGGTGAGATTGTTTTTGCGGATCACGTCACGACAAGCTTCCATCAGCTCATCAATGCTCTGCGAAACCGGGAAGCGATAGATTTTGGCGGAGTCATGCAGACGCTGCATATGCTCACGATGGCGGAATACAACCGGTCCTTTGTGTGAGTCGTAGCAACGGATGCCTTCAAAAACCGAGGTGCCATAGTGCAGCGCGTGCGACATCACATGCACCTTCGCGTCTTCCCAGCGAACCATTTCCCCATTGAACCAAATGTAATCAGCTTTCTTCGTGGTCATTTTTATATTCCTTTTGCGCTCAGGCGCGGATTTGTTGTGATGTGGTTGTGCTCTGGCAGATGGCAACGTGTGCGACGTCCACCAGTTTATTTAACTGACTAAACAGTAAGTCGACCGACCGTGGGCTGGCAACGGTCAATTCGATATTTATATTTTGTGCATCGCTGGCGGCGGCCATATTCATTGAGCAGACGTGGAAACCACGATGACGCACCACGCGTAAAACACGTTCTAAGGTTTCCGGATTGAAGCGAGCCGATACATTGACCTGATGTTGCATCATGATAATTTCTCCAACATTTCTGAATTACTGGCGCCAGGCGGCACCAGCGGCCAGACGTTCTCAAGTTCGTCGATTGAGACATGAAGCAGGTATGGCCCATCACTGTTCAGCATGGTGTCGAGTGCCGCTTCAACCTGGTCTTTACGGGTGATGTGTTGGCCAGGGATGCCGAAGGCGCTGGCTAACATGAGGAAATCGGGATTATCGGTAAGGGTGGTTTCGCTATATCGTTCCTGGAAAAACAGTTGCTGCCATTGTCGAACCATCCCTAACCGTTGGTTATCGAGTAAGACGATTTTCAACGGTAACTGCTTGCGTTTTACGGTGCCCAGCTCTTGCACATTCATCATGAAAGAGCCGTCACCGGAGATACAGACGACGGTATCGTTCGGTCGCGCAACTTGCGCACCAACCGCTGCCGGTAAACCAAACCCCATGGTGCCTAATCCGCTTGAAGTGATGAAATTTTCCGGGCGAGTGTGGACGATGTGCTGCGCGGCCCACATCTGGTGCTGCCCTACATCTGTGGTTACTACACAATCTTCAGGTTTACGATCCGACAGTTGTTTTAACAACAACGGCGCGTAGATAGCATCACCGGGATGGTTGTAACGCCATGCATGTTCATCACGCAGCTGCGCGCAGTGTTGCTGCCAGTCATTGATATTCAACGGCTGTCGTAATGCCGGTAACAGAGCATTTAAATCACCCTGCAATGCCACATGCGCCTGACGCAGCTTGTTCATTTCTGCCGGGTCGATATCCATATGGATAACACTGGCGTGTGGTGCGAAGGTGTTCAGTTTGCCAGTTACCCGGTCATCAAAACGTGCACCCACGGCGATCAACAAGTCACATTCCTGCACCGCAAAGTTCGCCGCTTTGGTGCCGTGCATCCCCAGCATGCCCAGATAGTACGGATAATCCGCATCAACTGCGCCAAGTCCTTTCAGCGTGCAGGTGGCAGGCATTTTTGTGGCAGCGAGAAATTCACGCAAAGCCGAAACTGCCTGCGCCATGCCCACGCCACCGCCAACGTACAGCATCGGTTTTTGCGCTTTTGCCAGCATCTGACGCGCTTGCTCGACTTCGGCATGTGGGAAAGTCACTTCGTTTTCAACAGTGGTGAACCACGGTTCCAGATCGCCGCTGGCTAACTGGATATCTTTTGGAATATCGACCAAAACCGGACCAGGACGACCAGAGCTGGCGACATCAAACGCTTCGGCCATGATACGCGGTAACTCTTCCAGTGATTGCACCAGGAAACTGTGCTTGGTGCAGGCTAACGACAACCCCAGAATATCCACCTCCTGAAATGCGTCAGTGCCGATAAACGGTGCGGATACCTGACCGGTGATAGCAACAACGGGGATGGAATCTAACAGCGCGTCCGCAAGCCCGGTTATCAGGTTGGTTGCACCAGGACCAGACGTGGCGATGCAAACGCCAGTTTTGCCGGTAGCACGGGCATAACCGATAGCCGCCATTGCTGCACCTTGCTCGTGTCGGCACAGCAAGTGTTCCACGCCACCGTCATACAATGCATCGTAAACCGGCATAATTGCGCCACCCGGATAACCGAAAACGGTATTCACACCTTGTGCCCGCAACGCATGTACCACCCACTGTGCGCCATTCATAGTTAGTTCCCCGTCCTGAATCTTGAGAAACAGAATTTTGTGCTGTTATTCATTGTCTGCTCCTCGGTTATGTTTTTAAGGTCAAAAAAAACCCCCGGACCTTTCGGTGCGGGGGTCTTAGTTCGTTAAGGCTTGATCTCTAAGCCTTTCCTCGTCCAAGTGCAGCCCCGCACGGTGGGATAATAATCACCACCACGCTAATCACGACCAGGCTAATCACTCGTAGAAGGGCTGTCATTTTGTCTTTTCTTGCATCTTGTTCGAAGGAATGCCTAAAGAGTTACCATAGATTTTGCGAATAGCACAAGATATTTTTTGGCCGATTTTTATGATGCCTTTAATAATTTCAATAGAAATTGTTGTTTTTTAAAAAGAAAACAGTGAGTGAAAAAAATTCAATTTCAGTATGAATGTTGTTCCCTTCCTCGTAGTTAATCCTTTGTCCACTGCATTTTTGCGAGCATCGTTCCACCGCCAGAACAACTCAACTTCACTTGCACAAATAAACAGGAATCAGCCACTAAAATTCACGAATTAGCGGGCTACAGCAGCGATATCTTATGCACATAATGGCGACTCAAGGAGGGCTTATGTCACTGTCAATTGTTCATACCCGCGCAGCCCTGGGAGTAAATGCGCCCCCAATCACTGTTGAGGTACATATCAGTAAAGGTCTACCAGGCTTAACGATGGTGGGCTTACCAGAAACAACGGTAAAAGAAGCTCGCGATCGCGTGCGCAGCGCCATTATCAATAGCGGATATGAATATCCGGCGAAAAAAATCACCATCAACCTTGCTCCAGCCGATCTGCCAAAAGAAGGGGGACGATATGATTTGCCTATCGCTATTGCGTTACTGACGGCCTCAGAACAGCTTACAGCCAATAAGTTAGATGAATATGAATTAGTCGGAGAACTGGCGCTTACAGGCGCTCTGCGTGGCGTTCCCGGCGCAATCTCCAGTGCAACTGAAGCTATTAAGTCGGGCAGAAAAATTATCGTCGCGAAAGATAACGAAGATGAAGTGGGGCTAATTAACGGTGAAGGATGCCTGATAGCCGATCATCTGCAGGCTGTCTGCGCGTTTCTGGAAGGTAAGCACGCTCTCGAACGTCCGAAACCAACTAATGCAGTATCCCGGGCGCTACAACATGATCTCAGTGATGTTGTCGGTCAGGAGCAAGGAAAGCGAGGACTGGAAATTACCGCCGCTGGCGGGCACAACCTTTTACTGATTGGACCGCCGGGAACAGGTAAAACAATGCTCGCCAGCCGTATTAATGGCCTGTTGCCAGATTTAAGCAATGAAGAGGCACTGGAGAGCGCTGCGATATTAAGTCTGGTAAATGCTGAATCAGTACAAAAACAATGGCGGCAGCGCCCGTTCCGCTCACCGCATCACAGTGCGTCGTTAACTGCGATGGTGGGCGGTGGTGCAATTCCAGGGCCTGGTGAAATTTCGCTGGCGCATAACGGCGTGCTTTTTCTTGATGAGCTACCTGAATTTGAACGGCGTACACTGGATGCCTTGCGAGAGCCGATTGAATCCGGGCAGATCCATCTTTCACGCACGCGAGCAAAAATAACCTATCCAGCCCGTTTCCAGCTTGTCGCGGCGATGAATCCCAGCCCTACCGGACATTATCAGGGAAACCATAACCGCTGCACACCAGAGCAAACGCTGCGTTATCTCAACCGACTCTCTGGTCCCTTTCTCGACCGCTTCGATCTCTCACTGGAGATCCCATTACCGCCACCCGGCATTTTGAGTAAAACGGTAGTGCCGGGAGAAAGCAGCGCCACCGTTAAACAACGCGTAATGGCCGCCAGAGAGCGCCAATTTAAGCGGCAGAATAAACTGAATGCCTGGCTGGATAGTCCGGAAATACGCCAATTCTGCAAGCTTGAGAGCGAAGATGCGCAGTGGCTGGAAGAAACGCTGATCCATCTGGGGTTATCGATTCGTGCCTGGCAGCGGTTACTGAAAGTTGCACGAACCATTGCTGATATTGATCAGTCCGACATTATCACACGTCAGCATTTGCAGGAGGCAGTTAGCTATCGTGCCATTGACCGTTTGCTCATCCATCTGCAAAAACTGCTGACATAAAAAAAGGGCATTTCGCCCTTTTTATTAATCGTCAGAATCGGTGTAGTCTTCAGCACCTTCAACCTGCGGTTTACCGCCGGAAAGGGTGTGAAAACGTTTTGGACGCTTGATACGCGTCATATACTTGGACCACACGCGTTCTGCTTCTGTCACTGGCTCACGTTCGCCACGGCATACTGCTACGAAGAGTTTCTCTTCCTCGGTAACCGGCTCGCGTTTGCCGAGATCCAGCTCATTGAAGGCATAACCATGACGTTCAAGCAGTTGTGCCTCTTTGATGGTGAAATCACCATGACGAGAGAATCCACGTGGATAATGTTTATTGTCGAAATATCGATTAGTCGTCGTAAAGCTTTCCGCCATCCTGCACGCTCCTAATTCTTTGACCGAGCTAGTTATGGCGCGGAGTATTAGTTACGCTTGACAGAGTGTAAAACAAAACATTTAAATCATAACGACAAATAATTTTGCGGAGAGCACTGTGGATACGGAATTGTTAAAAACTTTCCTGGAAGTTAGCCGAACGCGTCACTTTGGTCGAGCGGCTGAATCGCTCTATCTGACCCAGTCAGCAGTGAGCTTTCGAATCAGACAACTGGAAAATCAACTGGGTGTGAACCTTTTCACCCGCCACAGAAACAATATCCGTTTAACCGCTGCCGGTGAAAAGCTACTGCCCTATGCAGAAACGCTCATGAGTACCTGGCAGGCCGCCCGTAAGGAGGTGGCGCATACCTCACGACATAATGAGTTTTCTATCGGTGCCAGCGCCTCGTTGTGGGAATGTATGCTTAATCAGTGGTTGGGACGCTTGTATCAAAACCAGGATACCCATACAGGTTTACAGTTCGAAGCGCGAATTGCCCAACGGCAGTCTCTGGTAAAACAGCTGCATGAACGCCAGCTTGATCTTCTTATTACTACTGAAGCACCCAAAATGGACGAATTTAGCAGTCAGTTGTTGGGGTATTTCACTTTAGCACTTTATACCAGTGCCCCTTCTAAACTAAAGGGAGATCTAAACTATCTGCGATTAGAGTGGGGGCCAGATTTTCAACAGCATGAGGCAGGTTTGATCGGTGCTGACGAAGTTCCCATTCTGACAACGAGTTCAGCTGAACTGGCACAGCAACAGATTGCGATGCTTAATGGTTGCACCTGGCTACCCGTCAGTTGGGCGCGTAAAAAAGGCGGTCTGCATACCGTTGTCGATAGCACAACACTTTCACGGCCGCTTTATGCTATATGGCTGCAAAATAGCGATAAAAATGCGTTGATTCGTGATCTATTGAAAATTAACGTGCTGGATGAAGTGTATTAATCAGAATGACTGGCAAGGATGCCGGTGGAAAGATTTACTTCGGAGAGGGTTATTACAGACAAAAAAAATCCTTAGCTTTCGCTAAGGATGATTTCTGGCAGGGGCGGAGAGACTCGAACTCCCAACACCCGGTTTTGGAGACCGGTGCTCTACCAATTGAACTACGCCCCTAATTAGGGTGGCGGAACGGACGGGACTCGAACCCGCGACCCCCTGCGTGACAGGCAGGTATTCTAACCGACTGAACTACCGCTCCACCGAATTCTTTTACAACCACCGGTTTTATGACCGGCTTACTGCTTAATTTGATGCCTGGCAGTTCCCTACTCTCGCATGGGGAGACCCCACACTACCATCGGCGCTACGGCGTTTCAC
>NZ_PTRV01000017.1:0-96158 GCF_002965285.1 Escherichia sp. MOD1-EC5990
TGCTGAACGTCAGCGAAAAACGAAACCGCTGTTGAAATCCCTGGAAAGCTGGTTGCGTGAAAAGATGAAGACCCTGTTCTTCGGCTCTGGCCATGGTGGTGAGCGGGGAGCGCTACTGTACAGCCTGATCGGGACGTGCAAACTGAATGACGTGGATCCAGAAAGCTACCTTCGCCATGTGCTTGGCGTCATAGCAGACTGGCCGGTCAACCGGGTCAGCGAACTGCTTCCGTGGCGCATAGCACTGCCAGCTGAATAACACATCCCCGTCAATACGGCCCTCGCTGTACGCTTACTTTTGTTCGGACTGCTTATGGCCTTTTTCCACTGGTGTAGCAGGAAAGTTAACCGGCTGCCACCATGAGATGACGTGTAAACCGTGCAGGCATGTTTTCACGTGGTGACGCTTTCATTGGGGGTCTACGCCGGAACCCCAATATTGTTCACATACATGAATTTGAAAAACTAAGCGATACTGCTGTCCGTACCTTATAAACTTATTTCAACGCTTCCGGCAGCGTCACAATCCACAGTTCACTGTCAGACTCCGGTTTCTCCAGTGGCTTCACTCTGAGGGTCGTTTCAACCTGCTTGTCGTCAAGCGTCAGCTTTCCTTCCGCGTTCACCCGATAATCCTTGAATGTCTTGCCCTCGACCGGATGTTGCATCGCCACCTTCACGCCAAAGTCGTTATCGTTCGCCACCGCCAGCGTTTTGCTGTCGATCAGCGCCAACCCTTCAGCCTTCTCCTGCTGCCAGCCCAAGGAGCGCAGATCAACAACCTGCGTTTTCTGCGCAAGGGTAATGCCGCGCTGTGACAGGGTTTTCTCATCATCAAACTCCGGATACTCACCCGGCTTGTCGAAGCCTGACAGGTCGCTCGCCTTATTGAGATCGACCTCGTAAATCAGGTTACGCATTCTGTTGTTTTTATCTCTTCCCTGTTCGATCAGCAGGATGTGCTGGTTATCGAGCGCCACGATGTCTCCGATTTTAGCGTCGCTGTTTTTGCTGTAGGCCGCGCTGTCGATAGGATAACCGTACATCGCGGTTTTTCCGCTTGCCGGATCGAAGCTCACCAGACGCGTAAACAGCGCCTTTTTCTTGCTCTTAGCGTCGATATCCAGCGTACTTTGCACGGCGACAATAATACGCCCGTCCGGCATACGGGTGAGGCCTTCAAAGCCGCGGTTCGCCTGACGCCATTTGAGGATATTTGGCAAACCGCCCGCAATCGCTTTTTCCCCTTCCGCCGCCTGCGGACCGTGGATTGCCAGGATTTTCCCTTTACTGTCGATGTTAATCAGGAACGGGCCATACTCATCGCACAGCCAGTAACCTCCTTTACCATCCGGAGTGATCCCTTCCGTATCCAGCCCGCGATTATCCCCCTTCAGTCTATGTAACGTGTCGCTGAAGGCCACTTCATTGGTGGAGCCAATCACGTCGCTTGCCAGCGGCAGACCGTTGATCGCGCCTTTATCGTCATGCAGAGGACGGGGATCGATGGCCTCCGCTTTGCCGTTTTGTACACGAATCGTCATCAGCAGCGGCGCGAAATCTGGCGTAACGAAAATTTTAGTTTCGTTTTTCCCCTCTTTCGGTGAATCCGCGTTCGGACCGCGATCGGTAATGGTTGCGAATGTCAGGGCATCGCCCTGTTTACCGGTGAACAGCAGGCCAGAACCTATCCCAACCGGAAGGCCGTTCGGGAATGCACTGGCAAATGCGCCGGCGTAGTTCACGTGCGTGCCTTCTGGAAAACTGACGACATAGCGCTCAGCCGTAGGTTGTGCCGCCAGGGCAGAGAAAGAGAGCGTACAACCGATTAGCACGGGAATAATTTTTCTTTTCATATTGTTAGCATCCATAAAGTGAAGATCACACTACACCATAAAGAAGAAACGAGTCAGGAAAATGACATCGAATGGCAACATGCGCGGGCCTGAGGCCAAAGAAATGTAAAACACTGTTGTTATTTGTAACAACGGAAACATTTACGGAAATTATTTGTCTTTCTTCGTGATCAAAAATGCTGTGTCTTGTTGGATTGGAGTGATGAGGGCTGCGTTTAGGAAACGCCCTATATTGTACGGTTGCATTATCGCGGTAGGGGTAATGCACGTGTCAGTATGATGAGCTGACCACACTCACGTGGGTGGACTGGTATAACAATCGACGATTGCTGGAAAGGCAGGGCCATATCCCACCGGCAGAAGCAGAAAAAGCTTATTATGCTTCCATCGGAAACGATGATCTGGCAGCCTGAGTTCACAGATAAAACACTCTCCAGGAAACCCGGGGCGGTTCACTTAGCCGCGTGTCCATTATTGCTGGATAAGATCAGTCAATAATAGCAGACCAACCACATCATGAGTCATTCTGACCGACACATGCCAGAAGCAGAGGCTCCATCCCATTTTATACCTACCTTATAACACTTAGAAAAACAACATGTTAAAAATGTCTATTGGAAACAATTTTATTTCCAATTGTAATGATAACCATTCTCATATTAATATGACTACGTGATAATTAACTTTTGATGCACTCCGCATGTCTGACCGCGCCACTACCACAGCTTCCTTAACGTTCGAGTCGCTTTATGGCACACATCACGGCTGGTTGAAAAGCTGGCTGACGCGCAAACTCCAGTCTGCTTTTGATGCAGATGACATTGCCCAGGACACTTTTTTGCGGGTAATGGTCAGCGAAACGCTCTCGACGATCCGCGATCCTCGCTCCTTCCTCTGCACTATCGCCAAACGCGTGATGGTGGACCTGTTTCGCCGAAACGCGCTGGAAAAAGCGTATCTGGAGATGCTGGCGCTTATGCCGGAGGGGGGAGCGTCTTCACCTGAGGAACGCGAAAGCCAACTCGAGACCCTACAACTCCTCGACAGCATGCTGGACGGGCTAAACGGCAAAACACGTGAAGCGTTTCTGCTTTCGCAACTGGATGGTCTGACATACAGCGAGATTGCGCACAAACTCGGTGTTTCCATCAGCTCCGTGAAAAAATACGTGGCGAAAGCCGTCGAGCACTGCCTGCTGTTCCGTCTGGAGTATGGGTTATGAATCCTTTGCTAACCGATTCCCGCCGTCAGGCGCTGCGTTCAGCTTCCCACTGGTATGCCGTGCTAAGCAGCGAGCGCGTCAGCCCACAACAGGAAGCGCGCTGGCAACAGTGGTATGAACAGGATCAGGATAACCAGTGGGCCTGGCAGCAGGTTGAAAACCTGCGCAACCAGCTTGGCGGTGTGCCTGGCGACGTTGCCAGCCGGGCGTTGCACGATACCCGCCTCACCCGCCGTCACGTGATGAAAGGATTACTGCTGTTGCTCGGCGCTGGCGGAGGCTGGCAGCTCTGGCAGTCGGAAACCAGCGAAGGTCTGCGGGCAGATTACCGCACCGCCAAAGGCACAGTCAGCCGTCAGCAACTGGAAGATGGCTCCCTGCTCACGCTGAATACCCAAAGCGCGGCGGATGTGCGTTTTGATGCGCATCAGCGCACCGTCCGGCTCTGGTACGGTGAAATCGCCATTACTACCGCGAAAGATGCCCTGCAACGCCCCTTCCGTGTCCTGACCCGTCAGGGCCAGCTCACTGCTTTAGGGACAGAATTTACCGTCCGCCAGCTGGATAATTTCACGCAGCTTGACGTTCAGCAGCACGCTGTGGAAGTGCTTCTCGCCAGTGCCCCCGCGCAAAAACGCATCGTGAACGCTGGTGAAAGCCTGCAGTTCAGCGCCTCTGAGTTTGGCGCAGTGAAACCGCTGGATGACGAGAGTACAAGCTGGACGAAGGACATCCTGAGCTTCAGCGATAAACCGCTGGGTGAGGTGATAGCCACGCTAACCCGTTACCGCAACGGCGTGCTGCGCTGCGATCCCGCCGTTGCCGGGCTGCGCCTGAGCGGGACGTTCCCGCTGAAAAATACCGATGCGATCCTGAACGTTATCGCGCAAACGCTTCCCGTTAAAATTCAGTCTATTACGCGGTACTGGATAAACATTTCACCACTGTAAGGAAAATAATTCTTATTTCGATTGTCCTTTTTACCCTTCTCGTTCGACTCATAGCTGAACACAACAAAAATGATGATGGGGAAGGTATGACGCCGTTACGCGTTTTTCGTAAAACAACACCTTTGGTTAACGCCATTCGCCTGAGCCTGCTGCCGCTGGCCGGTCTCTCGTTTTCCGCTTTTGCTGCACAGGTTAATATCGCACCGGGATCGCTCGATAAAGCGCTCAATCAGTATGCCGCACACAGCGGATTTACCCTCTCGGTTGACGCCAGCCTGACGCGCGGCAAGCAGAGCAACGGCCTGCACGGCGATTACGACGTCGAGAGCGGCCTGCAACAACTGCTGGACGGCAGCGGACTGCAGGTAAAACCGCTGGGAAATAACAGCTGGACGCTGGAGCCCGCGCCCGCACCAAAAGAAGATGCCCTGACCGTGGTCGGCGACTGGCTGGGTGATGCGCGTGAAAACGACGTATTTGAACATGCTGGCGCGCGTGACGTGATCCGCCGTGAGGATTTCGCCAAAACCGGCGCAACCACCATGCGTGAGGTACTTAACCGCATCCCTGGCGTCAGCGCGCCGGAAAACAACGGCACCGGCAGCCACGACCTGGCGATGAACTTTGGCATCCGGGGCCTGAACCCGCGCCTCGCCAGCCGCTCGACCGTCCTGATGGACGGCATCCCCGTCCCCTTCGCCCCTTACGGTCAGCCGCAGCTTTCACTGGCTCCCGTTTCGCTCGGCAACATGGATGCCATTGACGTGGTACGCGGTGGTGGTGCGGTGCGTTACGGACCGCAGAGCGTGGGCGGCGTGGTGAACTTTGTTACCCGTGCCATTCCGCAGGACTTTGGTATCGAGGCGGGCGTGGAAGGTCAGCTCAGCCCAACCTCTTCACAAAACAACCCGAAAGAGACGCACAACCTGATGGTGGGCGGCACAGCGGACAACGGTTTTGGCACCGCGCTGCTCTACTCCGGCACGCGCGGCAGTGACTGGCGCGAGCACAGCGCCACCCGCATCGACGACCTGATGCTGAAAAGCAAATATGCGCCGGATGAGGTGCACACCTTCAACAGCCTGCTGCAATATTACGACGGTGAAGCCGACATGCCCGGTGGCCTGTCTCGCGCGGATTACGACGCCAATCGCTGGCAATCCACCCGCCCGTATGACCGCTTCTGGGGTCGTCGCAAGCTGGCGAGCCTGGGCTACCAGTTCCAGCCAGACAGCCAGCATAAATTCAACATTCAGGGGTTCTACACCCAAACCCTGCGCAGCGGCTACCTGGAGCAAGGCAAACGCATCACCCTCTCGCCGCGTAACTACTGGGTGCGCGGTATTGAGCCACGCTACAGCCAGATCTTTATGATCGGCCCTTCCGCGCACGAAGTGGGCGTGGGCTATCGCTATGTGAATGAATCAACGCATGAAATGCGTTACTACACCGCCACCAGCAGCGGGCAGTTGCCGTCCGGCTCAAGCCCTTACGACCGCGATACGCGTTCCGGCACCGAGGCGCACGCCTGGTATCTGGATGACAAAATCGACATCGGCAACTGGACCATCACGCCGGGTATGCGTTTCGAACATATCGAGTCATACCAGAACAACGCCATCACAGGCACGCACGAAGAAGTGAGCTATAACGCACCGCTTCCGGCGTTGAACGTGCTCTATCACCTGACTGACAGCTGGAATCTTTATGCAAACACTGAAGGCTCGTTCGGCACCGTACAGTACAGCCAGATTGGCAAGGCTGTGCAAAGCGGCAATGTGGAACCGGAAAAAGCGCGAACCTGGGAACTCGGTACCCGCTACGACGACGGCGCGCTGACGGCGGAAATGGGGCTGTTCCTGATTAACTTTAACAATCAGTACGACTCCAACCAGACCAACGACACCGTCACTGCACGTGGCAAAACGCGCCATACCGGGCTGGAAACGCAGGCACGTTACGATCTGGATACGCTAACGCCAACGCTTGATAACGTTTCCATCTACGCCAGCTATGCGTATGTGAACGCGGAAATCCGCGAGAAAGGCGACACCTACGGCAATCTGGTACCATTCTCCCCGAAACATAAAGGCACGCTGGGCGTGGACTACAAGCCAGGAAACTGGACGTTCAATCTGAACAGCGATTTCCAGTCCAGCCAGTTTGCGGATAACGCCAATACGGTGAAAGAGAGCGCCGACGGCAGTACCGGCCGCATTCCCGGCTTCATGCTCTGGGGCGCACGCGTGGCGTATGACTTTGGCCCGCAGATGGCAGATCTGAACCTGGCATTCGGTGTGAAAAACATCTTCGACCAGGACTACTTCATCCGCTCTTATGACGACAACAACAAAGGCATCTATGCAGGCCAGCCGCGCACGCTGTATATGCAGGGGTCGTTGAAGTTCTGATGTGTTAACGCCCGGCTTGCCGGGCTTTTAGCTGGAATGTGATTATGTTGGCATTTATCCGTTTTGTTTTTGCAGGCCTGCTGCTGGTGATCAGCCACGCCTTTGCCGCCACGGTTCAGGACGAACACGGCACGTTTACACTCGAAAAAACGCCACAACGGATTGTGGTGCTGGAACTCTCGTTCGCCGATGCGCTGGCCGCCGTGGACGTCAGCCCGATCGGTATTGCCGACGATAACGATGCAAAACGCATCCTGCCCGAAGTGCGTGCGCACCTGAAACCGTGGCAGTCCGTCGGAACGCGCGCGCAGCCGAGCCTGGAAGCCATTGCCGCTCTGAAACCAGACCTGATCATTGCCGACAGCAGTCGCCATGCGGGGGTTTACATCGCCTTGCAGCAAATCGCGCCGGTACTGCTGCTTAAGTCCCGCAACGAAACCTACGCTGAAAATTTGCAATCTGCGGCTATCATCGGCGAAATGGTGGGTAAAAAGCGAGAGATGCAGGCACGCCTGGAACAACATAAAGAGAGGATGGCGCAGTGGGCCAGCCAGCTTCCCAAAGGGACACGCGTGGCCTTTGGCACATCACGCGAACAGCAATTCAACCTGCATACTCAGGAGACCTGGACCGGCAGCGTGCTGGCCTCTCTGGGGCTGAACGTTCCCGCTGCGATGGCGGGTGCGTCCATGCCGTCCATCGGCCTGGAGCAACTGCTGGCGGTCAATCCTGCCTGGCTGCTGGTTGCCCACTATCGCGAAGAGAGCATTGTTAAACGCTGGCAACAAGATCCGCTCTGGCAGATGTTAACCGCCGCGCAGAAGCAGCAGGTTGCTTCGGTCGACAGTAACACCTGGGCGCGGATGCGCGGTATTTTTGCTGCAGAGCGTATTGCCGCTGACACGGTAAAAATCTTCCACCATCAGCCGCTTACCGTTGTGAAATGACCGCGATAAAACACCCGGTGCTGCTGTGGGGGCTTCCCGTTGCAGCACTTATTATTATTTTCTGGCTGAGTCTGTTTTGCTACTCGGCCATTCCTGTTTCCGGAGCAGATGCAACCCGCGCCCTGCTGCCTGGACACACGCCAACGCTACCAGAAGCGCTGGTGCAAAACCTTCGTTTGCCACGAAGCCTGGTCGCCGTTCTGATCGGCGCAAGCCTGGCGCTCGCGGGCACGCTGCTGCAAACCCTGACCCACAACCCAATGGCCTCTCCTTCACTGCTCGGCATTAACAGCGGCGCGGCGCTGGCTATGGCGCTTACCAGCGCGCTGAGTCCGACGCCGATTGCAGGCTATTCTCTGTCGTTCATCGCGGCATGCGGGGGCGGCGTGAGCTGGCTGCTGGTCATGACCGCAGGAGGCGGATTTCGTCATACCCATGACAGAAACAAACTGATCCTCGCGGGTATCGCGCTGTCGGCCTTTTGTATGGGCCTTACCCGCATCACCCTGCTGCTGGCCGAAGATCATGCTTACGGCATCTTTTACTGGCTGGCAGGCGGAGTGTCCCACGCCCGCTGGCAGGATGTCTGGCAGCTCTTGCCGGTGGTGGTCACTGCAGTCCCTGTCGTGTTGCTGCTGGCGAATCAACTGAACCTGCTCAACCTCAGCGACAGCACCGCCCATACGCTGGGAGTGAACCTGACGAGGCTACGTTTGGTCATCAATATGTTAGTGCTGCTTCTGGTTGGTGCGTGCGTCAGCGTGGCAGGTCCGGTGGCGTTTATCGGTCTGCTGGTGCCACATCTGGCGCGCTTCTGGGCAGGCTTCGATCAGCGCAACGTACTGCCAGTGAGCATGCTGCTGGGGGCCACGCTGATGCTGCTGGCAGATGTACTCGCACGCGCGCTGGCCTTCCCCGGAGATCTGCCCGCAGGCGCAGTGCTGGCGCTGATTGGCAGCCCTTGCTTTGTCTGGCTTGTGAGGAGGCGAGGATGAAAATTGCGCTGGTTATTTTCATCACCCTTGCCCTGGCGGGCTGTGCGCTGTTATCACTCCATATGGGAGTGATCCCCGTGCCGTGGCGCGCGCTGCTGACCGACTGGCAGGCCGGACGCGAGCATTATTATGTATTGATGGAGTACCGACTGCCGCGCTTGCTGCTGGCACTGTTTGTCGGTGCAGCCCTCGCCGTGGCGGGCGTGCTGATACAGGGGATTGTGCGCAACCCTCTGGCATCACCGGATATTCTCGGCGTTAACCATGCCGCCAGCCTGGCCTCTGTGGGGGCTCTACTTCTTATGCCGTCACTGCCCGTGATGGTGCTGCCGCTGCTGGCCTTTGCGGGCGGCATGGCGGGGTTGATATTGCTGAAGATGCTGGCAAAGACCCACCAGCCGATGAAGCTGGCGCTCACCGGCGTGGCGCTTTCTGCATGCTGGGCCAGCCTGACGGATTATCTGATGCTCTCGCGCCCGCAGGATGTGAACAACGCCCTGCTGTGGCTGACCGGCAGCTTATGGGGCCGTGACTGGAGCTTTGTGAAGATTGCCATCCCGCTGATGATTTTATTTCTGCCGCTGAGCCTGAGTTTTTGCCGCGATCTCGACCTCCTTGCACTCGGCGATGCGCGCGCCACCACGCTCGGTGTGTCGGTGCCCCATACCCGATTCTGGGCTTTGTTACTAGCTGTCGCCATGACATCTACCGGCGTGGCCGCCTGCGGCCCGATTAGCTTTATTGGTCTCGTGGTGCCGCATATGATACGTAGCATCACCGGTGGACGTCACCGCAGACTGCTGCCTGTTTCAGCCCTGACAGGTGCGTTGCTGTTGGTGGTTGCCGATCTGCTGGCGAGAATTATTCATCCCCCACTGGAGCTCCCGGTTGGCGTGCTGACCGCCATTATCGGTGCGCCGTGGTTTGTCTGGTTGCTTGTGAGAATGCGATAAATGACTTTACGAACTGAAAATCTGACGGTCAGTTACGGGACAGACAAGGTACTTAACGACGTTTCACTCTCACTGCCAACGGGGAAGATCACCGCCCTGATCGGTCCTAACGGTTGCGGGAAATCGACGCTGTTAAACTGTTTTTCGCGGCTTTTAATGCCGCAGTCTGGCACCGTATTTCTCGGCGATAATCCCATAAATATGCTCTCATCGCGCCAGTTGGCCCGCAGGCTTTCGCTGCTGCCTCAGCACCATTTAACGCCAGAGGGGATCACAGTCCAGGAGCTGGTTTCGTATGGTCGTAATCCCTGGCTGTCACTCTGGGGGCGTCTCTCCGCTGAAGACAATGCACGAGTTAATGTCGCCATGAACCAGACCCGGATCAATCATCTTGCCGGTCGTCGGTTAACCGAGCTTTCCGGCGGTCAGCGCCAGCGCGTATTTCTGGCGATGGTCCTGGCCCAGAATACGCCCGTTGTATTACTTGATGAGCCAACCACCTATCTTGATATCAATCACCAGGTGGACCTGATGCGGTTGATGGGCGAACTCCGGACTCAGGGGAAAACGGTGGTCGCTGTGCTGCACGACCTTAATCAGGCTAGCCGGTACTGCGATCAACTGGTGGTAATGGCAAACGGACATGTTATGGCGCAAGGCACACCAGAAGAGGTGATGACCCCAGGATTGCTGAGAACAGTATTCAGCGTGGAAGCGGAAATACACCCCGAGCCGGTATCTGGCAGGCCGATGTGCCTAATGAGGTAGATTGCACAGGCCGTAAGAACCAAACCACGACTGAATGAAACTGGACTGGCGCCAGCAAGCCTGTTCAGACTGGGGCTGAACTTTTCCGGACTCTGAAAGATTACCAATACTCATCGTCCATCCGCTTGCTTTAGGCTGACAGGTTCATAATCAACGCAAACCAGAGCTGTACAGGCTTGGGCGCGGCTTTCAAACCAGTCGTGATCACGGCAATCAATTTTGAACTCTGCTTAACGGACATTTCTGTATAACCCTTACGGCAACGAAAAACGCGAAGTTAAAATTTTAGAAACCCAAAAACGTGACATGACTAAGTTTAGATTTCAGGGGGGGAGATCAAAAAATTTCGCTCTGTGCCAGAGCGGACATTCACGGAGCTGGTTCATTACCAATGAGGTTGGGCTTTTGAGGATAAATCAATGATCAGACGCCAACGTAAATCAAAAGCAACCCTGGAACGGAATTGCTAATCCAGTTTCTGACCATCGATTTTTCTAAAAAGTGTGCGTTTGCTACTACTTAGGTAGGTGCAGCTTTCTTAATCACCGGCAGCCACGTTATACAGGCCAGTTGATGGATCGATTGTTATCAATGATATCTTCATGAGTCGGTGTCTCACCCAGCTTACCGAAGCTGGCATAAAGTGAAGGCAGACGGGCCCGTCCTTCTCCCTTTTTCGCCAGAGGGAAAGCGCGAAGCATGGTGGCAGCCTCCCAGTCACAACAATAGGATGGTGTGCACGGCTGCTGACGCCATGATTCAGCGATAGAGCCGGAAAATACGGGGTCAAAGCCGGTATCATTAACCAGAGTCATCGTGACCTGTACTGCGGCTGGATGATCTCCTGCTACTGCAACTGCTAGGCGACCGCGGCTCCCTTCAGGTAGTGAAGTGGTCAACTTAAACTGGCCACCGATTTAGAGTTTTTCCAGTAGCGGTGTTCCGATTCGTTTGGGGGCAACCCGCCGTTATTGTCATGCGGTCTTAGCGAGCTGTAATACCCGATGATATAGTCTGTGATCGCATGAGCAGCTTCGCTAAAGCTTATGCGTTAGCGCTCTACAGAAGTACAGAGCATGTCTGCACGGTTGCTCTGGGTTATAGAGCAAAATTGCGGGTATATTGAAAGGTGGTACGCAATTTATTACGTGAAAAAGCTGTAATTTCTAGCCAGTGTTACGTAAAATATAACGTAACAAAATTCACCTTATGCTTTTATGGATTACAGCATGGCTAGTGTTGATGCAGATTACTGCTACTCGTTTCCGGCTATACGTGGCATTCAGGCTGGTCGCCCTTTCTATATCGCCACATGCCCGATGCGTATCATCCCGAAAATATTCAGTTTTGATGAAAATGATGTGCCACCGGAATTACGCGCACAGCGCACGCTAAATAAATCGCGCATTCCCGAGATGGTACGTTATTTGTTGGAAAACCCTAAAGATTATGTGTTTTCAGCTCTGACGGCTTCCATTGCCGTAGACGTTCAATTTGATGAGTTTCCAGGTTCTAACAATCTGGGGACGTTGTGCGTACCAATGGATGCGCAAATTCTAATCAATGATGGACAACATCGCCGTAAAGCGATTGAAGACGCTTTAGACGCTCGTCCGGAGCTGGGCCAGGATAATATCCCGGTGTTGTTCTTTGTCGATGAAGGCTTAAAGCGTAGCCAGCAGATGTTCGCCGATCTGAATAAATACGCCATTCGCCCCAGCCCATCGCTGGCGTCGCTATACGATCATCGCGATGCCTGTTCGAATCTGGCGCGTTATCTGGCAATGTCAGTAGAGCCGTTTGTTGGGATGACGGAACTGGAAAAATCTGGCATTAGCCAGAGGTCGAATAAGCTATTTACGTTGAGCAGCATCAAGCAGGCTACCCGCGCATTGTTGGGCAAAGATCCCAAAGAGGATAACTTTGAGGAATGCACCCACATTGCTACCCAATATTGGCAGGCTATTTTTAGTGTAATGCCTGATTGGCAATTAGCGGCTAAAAAGGAAGTTTCACCGGTTCAATTGCGACAAGATTATGTTCACGCTCATGGCATTGGATTGCAGGCACTTGGGCAACTAGGATATACCCTGCTGACGGATTATCCTGAGCAATGGCCGGAGAAAATCGCTGCACTCAAAACATTTAACTGGCGTAGAAACAATCCGGACCTCATCAAGCGAGCGATGCAGCATGGGAAGTTGAGTAAAACCAGTACCGCGATCCAGTTAACCTGCAATGCGCTAAAAACCGCACTCTCAATTCCCCTCACTCCTGAAGAACAGGAGCTTGAAGCTCAAATGGTTGTCTCATGAGTAAATTAGTTCAGGCCTATGATTTGGCCGAATACGAAGATTTTATTAATCAGGAACAGTTCGCCGGACGTCCTCTGGCCGAATATGTTGCTGAGGTTCAACGAATTTATTGTGCGGATAAACGTCCGTGGGTGATTGGCTACAGCGGTGGGAAAGATTCTTCCGCTGTGATCACGCTGGTGTATCTGGCCTTGCTCGGCCTGCCCCCGGAAATGCGCAGCAAAGATATTTTTGTGGTGTCGTCCGATACGCTGGTCGAAACACCGGTAGTCGTGGATCTGATTAAGAAAACGATGTTGCAGATTGAGGCGGGAGCGAAGCGTAACGGCTTGCCGATCACTCAACACGCGGTAACGCCTAAAACGAATGAAACCTTCTGGGTCAATTTGCTGGGGAAAGGTTATCCGGCTCCAACTCGTAGTTTCCGTTGGTGCACTGAGCGCATGAAAATCAACCCGGTGAGTGACTTTATTAAAGATAAGGTCAGCCAGTTTGATGAAGTCATCGTCGTACTTGGTTCGCGCAGTAGTGAAAGTGCTTCTCGTGCGCAGGTGATCGCAAAGCACAAGATTGATGGATCACGCCTTGCCCGGCATACCACGCTGGCAAATGCATTCATCTATACCCCCATTGATACCTGGGATGTAGAAGATGTCTGGAAGCTGCTGCGGGGCGCGTTCCGCTATGCCCCTGAAGATATCGACGAGTGGGAAAGCCCGTGGGGTGGAAACAACCGTCCACTGTGGACGTTGTATATGGATTCTTCCGCACAGGGTGAATGTCCTCTGGTAATTGATGGTAGTACCCCTTCCTGCGGCAACTCGCGTTTTGGCTGTTGGACCTGTACCGTTGTCACTAAAGATAAGGCGATGGAAAGCCTGATCAAAAACGGTGAAGAATGGATGTCTCCGTTGCTGAAATATCGTGATCTGCTGGCATTTACCACCGATCCGGTGAATAAAGACACGTTTCGAAACTATAAGCGCCGTACTGGTAAGGTGAGCTATCAGTACGCTAAAGAAAGTGATGAGCCGGGGGCTGAGCGTAAGCATGTTCCAGGTCCTTACTGGCTAAAATACCGTCAGCAATGGCTCAAAGAATTGCTGGAGATAGAGCGCGATTTGAATGCTCAAGGCCATACCATTACGTTAATTACCAAACCAGAGCTGCATGCGATTCGTCAGGAGTGGTTGAAAGATCCTAATGAACCAGACTGGTATGACACGCTGCCGGGTATTTACCGTGAAGTGTATCAACAGGATTTAGACTGGGTGGTGGACGATCAGTCGCGCTTTGATGCCAGCGATGCAGATCTGTTGGTGCAGATAGCGCAGGGATTTGACGTTGTGCCTGAAATGGTGATGAAACTCATCGAGCTGGAAGTTTCAATGGAAGGCTTAAGCCGTCGTCAGGGCATTTTTGACAAACTTGGCACGATTTTAAAGCAGGACTGGGGCACTCTCGAAGAAATTGAACAACAACAGGTCACTCTGCAAAAACGAGTTGAACGAGATATTCATCAGGAAGAACTTACAAAGCTGGAAACTGAACTTCAGGTTTTACAGCGCAGAATTGTTGATGCCAGTGAATCCTCGTTACTGATTGGGGAGGAGAAATAACGTGCTCATTAAACAGCTGGTATTACATAATTTTCGGGTATTTAACGGTACACATACCATTGATCTGGCACCCAGAAAGCGTCCGCACGATTTGAATCCACGACCTATTGTGCTGTTTGGTGGTTTAAACGGCGCAGGGAAAACGTCTATCCTGTCGGCGATCCGCATAGCGTTGTATGGACGACTGGCGTTTGGGCTAGCGACTCAACAGCAAGAGTATATCGAACAACTCAGTGCATTGATTCATAACGGCGCGTACTATATTGAGCAGCCGGAAGAAGCATCTGTAGAACTGACGTTTACCTATAATAAAGGCGGTCATGAGGCCGAATTTACCGTTACGCGAACCTGGAAAAAGGGGAAGAGGGACCGCCTTTCTCTGCAACAGGATGGGCAGCCACTCAGTGAGCTGGATTACGATCAGTGCCAGGGATTTCTAAATGAGTTAATTCCGCATGGCATTGCTGATTTGTTCTTTTTCGATGGCGAGAAAATTGCAGAACTTGCTGAGGACGAATCCGGTAATATTTTACGTACTGCCGTACGACGCTTATTGGGGCTGGATCTCATCTCTAAACTGCGTAACGATTTAATGATTTTTGTTAAGCGTCAGCAATCCAGCCAGCTAGCAAGTTCTCAGCAACAACAGATTGCAGAGCTTGAAAAACAGAGTAAAGAATTAGCCTGCCAGACAGAAGCACTGCTGGAAAGCGCCGATTTTGCCAAATCGCGGATTGAGTTTCTATCTAAAGATATAACCCATTATGAAGGCTTGCTAAATGCTCAGGGGGGCGCTTTTGCCCAGACTAAAGCGCAGGAAAAACAGAAAGTCGAAACGCTGCTAAAAGATAAAGAACATCTGGAAAAAGCACTGAGACAAGAATGCGATGGCTCGCTACCTTATGCGCTTGCGCCCACTATTTTGTCTCATTTGCTGCAACAAATTGCTGATGAAACGCAAATTAAACAGGCAAAAAGCTTTGAAAAAGAGCTGAGCCAGTTTTTAACGCAACTCAGAAATGATATTGCATTTCGTTCTGCGGGGACTGGCAAAATAGCAGCTGAAGCGATTACCGATAATCTAAAAGATTATATGGCAACGAAACCAAAAGGTGATTTGCTCTTTGATATCTCTGAGCGTGAAGCAGGTATGCTTCAACAGTCTATTGAGATAGATAGTAAAAGAGCATGGCAGCGTTTCGAGCTTTATCGCACACAGTTATCTGAGATTGAACAACAGTTAGAACAAGCGGCTGCTAATATTGCCCGCGCTCCTGAAGATGAGCAGCTGATGGATCTCTTTGAAAAATTACGTGACCTGGATAGGCAGCGCGAAGCCCAATTGCAGAAATATCGGTCATTGCTAGAAGATGCTAAACGTAAAAAACAGCAGCAACTGGATTGTGTTCGTCAGATTCAAAAAGCGCATGACGCCGCTCGTTATCAGCACAGTTATAGCAGTGCGTTTAAGAATGCTCAGGAAACGATAAATTTACTCGATCGCTACAGCGATGTATTAACCCAGGCTCGGGTAAAAACGCTGTCGACAAACTTCGAGCTTGCTTACCGTAAGTTGGCTCGCAAAGAGGATTTACAACTTAGTGCGCATATCAACCCTCAAACGTTTGATGTTGAATTAATTGATGAGAATGGCTCAGTAATTAACCGTAAGTTACTTTCTGCTGGTGAAAAACAGATTTATGCAATTGCTATTCTTGAGGCGCTGGCGAAAACCTCTGGCCGTGATTTACCAGTGATCATTGATACACCATTGGGTCGTCTGGACTCTCAACATCGAGATAAATTGATTAATCACTACTTCCCTGAAGCCAGTCATCAGGTTGTGTTGCTTTCTACCGATACTGAAGTAGATGAACGTTATTTTGTTGATCAGTTGCGTGATGATATCTCTCATGCTTATGAGATTGTGTTTAATGCACATACTAAGTCATCAACGCTGAAGCCTGGTTATTTCTGGGAATTAACTAAGGAGGCTATCTGATGCTCCCGAATCGAATGGCGCTTAGCCGTCAGACTGAAGATCAGCTTAAAAAGCTTAAAGGGTATACTGGGATTACACCCAATATTGCTGCCCGGCTAGCATTTTTCCGCTCGGTGGAGAGTGAGTTTCGCTATTCACCTGAACGAGATAGTAAGAAGCTGGATGGTACGCTGGTGCTGGATAAAATTACGTGGCTGGGGGAGACACTACAAGCTACAGAATTGGTGCTGAAGATGCTTTATCCACAATTAGAGCAAAAGGCGTTGATTAAGGCATGGGCTGCTCATGTTGAGGATGGGATTGCGGCATTGAGAAATCATAAAAGTTTAATTAGCTTATTAAATGCTATATAAAACATTTAAATTTATTGGTATGACCTTTTGTTTTCAACCTAAAACCACCTCCTAGGGAGGTGGTGATTGAGTTTTATAATTGTCATATTGCTAATTTTAAAATTAATTCACCGGCATCAGGCGAATGTATCAGCGTAGCTAAATGTGAACCACACTTGCAAGAATTGAAGTTGCTGTCCACTTTAAATTTAAAGCGTCCGTTAGCAACCTCAGCATATCGGTAATTTTCATTCTCACTTTTCTCTTTTAGTTCGATCCTGAATTCATTATTGATATTTTCTAAGCAATATAAGAATTTTTCTATCTCATATTCGTTAGTTTCAATCCAAAGAGCAATTGCAAAACCCTTTAAGGTAGATAAATGCTTATCCGATAAGATTTTAGACAGCTCAATGAAAAAATCATGATGATCACAAGTCATAGCATCGAACTCGCCCTCAAGATAATCGGCATCCACGCCTAATTTTGCAGCATAAGCCTGAATGTTATTTTTTATACACTCTATAACTTCTGCTTCTGGTGGTAAATTATTTTCTGAGGGTAGGAAAACATTTTTAATACAATCTGAATTTATTCCTCTGCTTTTAACTTGATCGGCATCGTAAACAGATACTATGTTCAGGCCAGAGCTATCTTTATAATGCTCAGATACTTTTTGTATATTAGATTCACCTTGTAGATTATGTAAGTAACATGTAGAGTAAAGATGTGTGTTTTTTATTTTTAAGATATATTCAAGTACAAGTTTTGCAAAGTCATCCTCTATCAGGAAAATATTTTTCCTTTCAGGAGCTAAACCCAGTGCATTGAAATATCTATAATTATATCCACAATTTGATATGGTATATTTTTTGCCTTTTTTAGCTAAGACTAATACTGAGTTTAAGCCTTGAGGGCTGAGTATGTGTTCAGAGTGAGTAGCCATCAAAACATTTAATTTTTTAGTATCGATTGTGTAGGCTAAAAAATCCATGAAATTTTTCTGGCTTACCGGGCAAATAAAACTCTCTGGCTCTTCAATGAAGAGGATTGAATTTTTTTCCGTATAAATAAGTTTCCAGATTGCTATAAGTAACTTATGTTCTCCTTGCCCCATACTCTCTGACGTATAAACTATATTACTGTTAACCTCTTTAACCTCAAAGTATGGGAAAGTTAAATCATCAATAATTCCTTCTACCTCATTAACTTTTACATACTCATATTTCTTGCCTGTGATTTTCTGAACAAAAAAAAGATTTTCATTTAGCAAATGATAAGAATTTGATGTATTGAACCATCCATTTTTGTTTGGCGATGTGTTTATTTCGTTTATGATTTTTAATGCCATTGATGAAGCATCAAAATATTCAACATTTCTTAGTCCATCACCCAAAGACGAAGTGAAAGTTTGTTTCTCTCCATTAATTATTATATCAATGGAGATATTATCAATATCAGAAGAGCTAAAAATCCCAACATTACATATATCTTTCGACAGTATACCATAGATAAGTTTCAATAACGACGTTTTACCAATGCCATTTCTTCCACATATAGAGGTTAAAGCTGAGTTTATCGTAATATCAGCATCTTCAAAGAGTGGTACATTCTTAATGGATAAACTACATATTTTAATATTAAACTTTTTCCTGTTTGCCACATGATTCCAATAATCAGCTAATTTTGCCATTTTAATTGTTTCTATTGACATGTAGTTACCCCCGCTAAAACAGAATCTGCATAATTGTTGACGACGCTTATCAGATTCTTTTCATTTTCATGATAAAGTGCTCTATGCGCAGTTTTTAGATTATTTTTTTTCATCGTATTGAACACATCTGCTTTACTGGGGTCACTCTTCAAGAAAAATAGAGATATTATAAAGTCTCTGATGAGTAAGGAAGTACCAGTCATTACTCTTGATACAGCCCTAAAATTAAATTCTTCCAATAACTCCTTTACTTCATCTTTATTTTCACAATAAAACAATCCATCCAACACTCCCTCTTCTCTGAAAACGAATCTACCACTTTCAAAGCGGTAAAAGAAATCACTAAGGCTATCGTCTAAATTATAATTCGATTTTAAAATGGTTGAAAAAAAATAAAGCCATGAAGTTAAAGTGGCTTTTGTTATATGAACCTTACTTTCTTCACTATCAATCTTTTTCTTTGCCTTACTTAATATTAAAATGGATTTTTTTACTAGTTCTATGATTGAATTATCAAAAGGCTCATCTTCACGAGCCCTGTCGTTTAATTGCTTTTCTGTATAAGAAGCAATCAATGAATCCTTCTCAAGCATGTAGCAAAGTTTAATGAAAAGATCATGGTATGCCATCCTTTGATTACTAAAGCCTAGAAAGTGCTTGTCAAGCCCACAATCCGACATATAATCTACGAGAGATTTTATCTGGTTTCTTAAATCGCCAACATAAGCATTTCTCTTTTCTGCTGAAGTTAATTTAAGAGATTCATTCAATCTGTTGAATAGTTCACCGGGCTCTCCCTGATTGTATTCAACAATCTCAAATACTCGAATGGCATACCGTTCAAATCTGTTTTTTATTCTTTGAGGTAATTTATCAAAAGTTAATCCATCTAATTCTTTGATATCATCATCAATAGGTTCAATTAATCCATTTATTTTGAATTTATTATACATGAAATCTCTTATGGCACTTAATCGTTGCTGTCCATCGAGAACTTCTTGAATATAGGAATCTTCATTTAAAATAACATGGACAGGTGGAACCTGCCACCCTCTTAGAATAGTATCGATTAAAAGTTTTTTCTTCGGAAGTTGCCAGACTTCCGCCCTCTGGAAATCGGGTTGGAGATCTAGACTTCCTTCATGAATCCTAGAAAATATAGTCCTCAAATCTGGATCTGTAGTATTTATTTTCATTTCATTAACTCCCAGAATGCTTTATCACGCATTTTCCTAACTTTTTTATTTCCATCTATATACAGGCTAAAATGCTTCTCAAGTTGTCGTATCTGGCCCATTAAAGACTCCTGCTCACTTTTATCGTCAATGTTAAATACCGCCTTAATGTCCGAATTCCTAATCTCAGAAACTCGATGAATTACCCAAGTGAGAATATAAGAAGCATAATTATTCTCGCCTGTTTTAAAGTGAGTAATTTCTTGTGTTGATAGAATCGCCCCTACACCATATTCACGGCCTTCTTTAAGGATTTTACGCAAGCTGGCAAAATCCTGGCGCATAAAGTTATCGGCTTCATCAACCAGAATCATTTTGGTTAACTGGCGATAATCACCTCGCACCGTCGGTTTCCCACGCTTTTGCATCTGCGCATAAAAAAGATCCAGTGTCAGTGCAACTACCAGGTTTTGAATCTCTGATGGATAACCAGCGAGTTCGATAACTGTGACTCCATCAACCAGATCGTACAAACTGGTCATCTTCTCTGGATCCGTTTCAAAAATCTGGAAACCAGCCAGATTATAAAGTGCAGCATATAATGAATCTTCGTCGACCTTCTCTTGTGCCAGGTACTGCTGCCACACATCTTCAATAGTCGGTGCTACACGATTCCATGTTGATCGATCATGAGGCACTATTCCTGCTAAGTCATAGCACTCCATTATTAACGTAACCAGCTTCATGCGTTGTTTTACGCCAAGGTTATACGCTTTGCCCATCGTTTCAGCGAATGCCATGGCCGTATGCCTCGGTAACATGGGCATATCACCAAATAACGATAACGGATTGTAAGGTAACAACGATAGCTGATACCTCTTAGCTCCCGTAGCTTCAAGAAACGCATCATCCACATAGTCGGATTTATAGTCGAAGATCAACAAGCCAATCGGTTTACCGTCAACGTTGTAGGACTGATTGCGCATCAGTTGCGTAACCAGCGATTTAGTAAACTGGGTTTTCCCGGTGCCCATTGTTCCAATAATGCCGGTATTAGTATTCATGAACTTAGCGGTGTTGGTTGGTTCCCAGTACAATGGATTCTGACGCACAGCATCATGACCAAACAAGATCTGTAATGGTGTATTGCGGACATTACTGGGGGTTAGTGCCGATGCTTCAGGTTGTGGAAGCTCCAGCGCAGAAATGGGCGGCGGCTCAGTTGTTGTTGCTACCTGTACTGGGTGTGAAGAATTGACATCACACTCTGGTTTGAGCAGATATTTTTCCGGCACCCGATAGCGTTCAGCTAGTGGAGGTTGATCACCTTGTGCTGCAATTAACGATGGAAGCAATGAATAGGGGATTTCGATCTGTAGAATATTCTCTGCCGTTTCTTTATAAGAGAGATCAAAACAGGTTCCGCTGTCTACATGAGCTACCACAAAGCCTTCTGCATAATCAGCAAGCTCACCTAACTGATAGTCGCCAGTGAGCCACCATTCACGTCGTTCCAGCAGAGGGGATAGCTTGTCGTTATCCAGTACACCATACAGACGCAACTTCTCTACCTGCATTAATACTTGGCGGATAAAAAGTGCCCGGTATAGTTGTGATGCTAGAGTTTTCGGCCCAAGAATATCTTGCTGTAAATAGCGTTTTAGCTCGCGGGCCTGCTGCCCCGCATGGTTGTAATCGGGGCGAGCTCCTGTTTTTACTTCAAGTGGTAACAGATACAGGTTGTTATCTTTGAAACCGACAAAGAGCACATCGTCAGAGATCGCTCCTTTCTGATAACCCTGTAAATGGCGCGATAAATCGCTTTCTTTCATTCTCAGCCCGACGTTGCCGGACACGCGGATCATCTCAGCTACTGACAGTGGAATCCAGCAAATATCTGACTGGAGCAGCATAGACTGTACGAATTTGTATGCACCGATAATGCCGTGTTTTTCTTTGCGCTCCTTTTCATTTGAACGCAACATTTTTAACAGCCACTCACCGTTAAAGGCATTAAATTCAGCAAGTAGTTGCTGGCTATCAACGGTGGATTGTCCTGTTTGAAGGAGACGCAGGAACAACTCAACCTGTTTTGTGACAGTTACGGCGTCATAACCAGCACAACTGGTGTACTGGTCAGAGTAATGAATTAGTACGACATCTTTTTGACTAGTAAAGAAATCGAGTGTGACCTTAGGGTCGATAATTGTGGTCCAGAGAGAGCTATCATAAGAGCGATTCAGCAGTTGCTTAAAGTTACCGCTCACAGCCAGACTAATTCCCTGACCGTGGTACTGGCTGTTGCTCTGCCGTGCCGGTTGCCACAGACAGCCTAACAAGCGGGCGAGACGCAGGGCGCAAGACGATTCAGTATCGACATTACGCAGACCAAACGCGGTAAAGTAAGCATCGCCTTGTGTTTCAGCCCCTTCGCCAGCAATCAAGCCATGACATAAAACCCCGCTGGCAGCATCCTCAATGCGAATTTGGCGGCAATCAACCGGTGCGGTGTTGGTGAAAAATGCGAGATGGGCGTAAGCCAGTTGATCGCTTTCCGGTGGCAGGATAAATTTGCTGAATGTTAAGCGACTGCGAAGCAGATCGATCAACATATCGGCTTCAGAACGCCACGCACCGCTGTTCAGACCAAGATCATTTTTAAGTTGTTCATAGCTGCCGCTTTCGGCAAAGCGGTCAAAGGCATTGGGTAGCAGACGTTCGTCATAGCAGTTTACGTGTATCGAAATTGCGTTATCTTTTTCCTGCTTAAAATAATCTACCAGTCCCAGGAATAGCTCTCTGGCTTCTCCCATATTAATAGCATTAATAACCAGGGCATTATTTCCTGCACTCTGGAACAGCCGAGAATAGGCATCTGTAAATTCGTTTAGCTTGTCTTTCACCAGACGCTTAACATATTCGTGGCTCATCTGGCGCTGGGGAACAATATCTATCCAGAAGCGGTTTTCTACCATCGGTTGTAACTGTGCGTATTCATGTTCGCTATGATACACAAATGGCATTAGGCCAGAGACGACCAGACGATCTAGAGTAATCTCTGGTAATGAAGCGAAGGAAGCTGATGTGGGGTATCCGGGCTCGGCGATAATAGTTTCAGCTAGCTGTAAATGATAAGCCATTACCAATGGGTGCAGAGGCGAGAGACGTTCATAATCGTCGCCGCGGCAAATCCCCAGATGTAACAGACGTTTTTCCTGGATGGTTAATGCTCTGCTTAGACTGATTTGCTGTAATGCCTGTTCAAAAGTAGCGATCATGTGACTGACTAATACACGATATTCTGCTGACCATGACACCAGACTCGGCAGGGTATTTCGACGTTGATAGTAAACGAACAATTGGTGGTACGCATTATGGAGGTCGGGATAGCTCGCCAGAAGCTCATCCAGTGCAAACTCACTACCATTACTGCCAGTGCTGAGCAGATTACGCTCGATCAGGGCGTACTCTTGCATAAGCAACTGCTGGCGAACACCAACCACATTATGTTCGATATTGTCCAGGATGACGCGACCTTTCAACTTGTTCCAGGTTGCATTCCCTTCTTCTTTAAAGAGTTTATTGAAACGACCCTGATCAAAAAGCAGAGGCAGTGTTAATCCTTCCTCTGCTCCTGGGCCTTCGATGTTAAACAGTAAACGGGAGTCACCTGAAATCAAGGTAAATTTGATCAGCTCACTTTGATTCGCCAGCGTTTCAAAATTAACGAGTGCATAATGGCGGCAATCAACATCATCACTTTCTTCATCAAGTAAACAGGTCTTGTCGCCGAACTCTGCAATACGTAACTCATTATCTTCCAGTTGCAGAGTTAATTGACCTTTACCAGGTTCAATACGATAACAATGCTGGATTTCATTAAGCCAGAATTGCCCTTGTTCAACTAACAGCAGGCGAAACTTGTACTCTTCTGCTGAGTTATTGCGGTTAATGATTTCGAGGCTAAAGAAGCAGGGCCGACCATCAAAAGGCACTGATGCCAGTATCTTAGAGTTTCTCCCCCCGAGCCGGCTAGTACGCCAGAATCGTTCTTTCTGTAACGGACGATGATGAGCAATTTTTACCTGATTGTCCTGAAGGTCGTTACCCTGGAAGATAAACTCCAGCTCAACTTGTGACTGCCCCGGTAGAACCTGAACCAGGACACTGATATCTCGTTTACCTGCTTTACTGGTGCTTTTGGCTCTTTGCCAGACCTCACCGTTTTCAGCAGTAATGTTTTCCAACACCAGTTTCTGTTCACTGTTTTGTGCTTTTTCATTCAGGTAGACGGAGAAATCAAGCTCACGCCAATCGTCATTGTCAACGAAATGCTCCTGAATGAATTTTGCACTAAATTCAGTTAGTACATTCTCCAGTTGCCCGCTGTAGCGTTCAACACTGTCCTCTATCTGGCGATATAACTTTTGGTTTTCATTGAGCCGGGCGCGCAACTGCTTATCACTAAAATTCAGCAGGTTATTATCGTTGAATAACTTTAGCTCTGAGAAATCCAGATTGCCGTCGTCCAGCAGACGGTATAACGATGAAAATCCAAAAACCGTAGCGCCTTCATCCAATATTGTTGTCAACTGATCGCCCAGCAAACAGCGGGATACTTGAGAACGGGCGCTGTCCGTTGTGATTAACTTTTCGAGCTGGTGACGGAAGGTTTCTGGATGCCAGATAGCATCCGGTGCAGCGACATCTTTGGTACTATTGAGTAAGGTATCCAGCATGCTGTTGTGGATAATCAACAACGCTGTCTGGGCAAAAATGCCATTGCGGCCAGAAACCTGATCGCGTAAATGAGAAATATAGTTTTCTGTGAATGCAGGGGTAGTGGTGCCGTGCAGTACCGGAATAAGCTGGATATTATTACATTGGACGTAGGTAAGAAATTGCTCCGGTGCAATTTCTAGTTTATTTCCATTTGCTAAAGAGTCGAAAGCCTTCCAGAGCTTTAAGGCGTTATCCGGATCGGGAGATTTAAACTGGTAGCGCTCACCAGGCTGGATGATGCTGCTAACCCATTCAATGAAGGTTTCTGCCAGATAGGTTTCATACTGTTTTACGGACATATACGGCGTCTCCACTGTCACTCATTCTCTCCACATTTCCCATGCGTTCATAAAACGCAACCAGCATTTGTGTAGACTGGTTATCCAGATAAAATCCGCGTTGCTCAAAACCACGTAGCAGCTCATGCAGACGGAGTTTTTTGTTTTTACCCACGGTAAGGTTAGTTAGTAGCAGTAGTCGATCCTGGTTCAGTACCAGCACTTTCCCCGCTCGGCCACGAACCTGAATGAAGTCAGTGCAAATCTGGCTTTCCAGCTCGTTGATGTATTTGCGATTTACCGCTGCTCGCTCGGTTTTCTTACCCTGAAACTGTTCAACGGCAACAGATAACAGCTGTTTAAAGGCATCTTCCAGGTTTGTAGCACGATCGCGTTCAGGAAGGTCTCGCTCCTCCTTACTAATGAACTTCTGTATATAATTATTGAGTTCATTTAGTACTCGATTCGATGTATCTGAATAACCTAAGCAATCTTGATATACCTGCCAAAGAGGGCGCTTTTCCTCACCTTTTACTTGTAATACCTCTAATGCAGAGAGTACGGGGAATAATTTTTCACTTTGGCGGGCAAACCACTTATAGCCGAAGAGCTTTATTTTATCTCGTTCGGAGCTAGCTTTTTCAGTATCGAGGATAAAGAACAATGATTTACTCTGCGGCTCGCCGTCTTGCCAGTTGTCCAGATTGAGCGCCAGTTGTGCGCACCAACTAAAGGCATACAAACGTAGAGTATTGGTCAGCTCCTGCAAAAGATATTGTGGGTGCTCTGCCAGAAACGCCAAATCAGACTGAAAACACGTTACCAGATAGGGTAAATAAGGTTGTTCTTTTGCAAATGGCCCCTCACCCAGTCGGATTAATTTTTTATTGAGCTTATTCAGCATCTCTTTTTCAATAAAATTCAACTTATCTTGTATCGGGTTATTAAGGCTAAAATCTCTCATCAAATTGGCAAACAGTGTTCCAAGGCGTTTGTCGGCAGTCGAGCCTGCACTTATCTTTTCACCATCAAACTGAGCGTGGAACAGCAAGAACAGCGGGGAGACACGAAAAATATCCTGACTGGAAAAATACATCCGTTCCAGCACGGACAAGAACGCAGGTTCATCGATCAATATTTGCAGATGAGTTTTACAATCCTCGCGAAACTGCTCGAGACTGTATGTATCGATTTTATACTTCACGGCATAGCTCAGTACTAAACCTGTGACGATTTGCCAGTCAATATTGTTATTCTTATTACGTATTGGAAGGTAGCTATCCAGCTGGTTATTACTAACTTTTAAATTTGTTGCAATGGGATACATGATGTTATCCCTCCATGCCGCTGATAGTAATCATGTCATCGTCCGCTCTTGCACTATAGACCCGCTTTAGGCCATCATAAAACTTGATTTCGCTGCTGGATTTTGCCTTTTCTGCGATTAGTTCAACGATTTCGTCCAGTAAGACAATCGCACTTTTATCATACTTATTAGGGCGATAGCCATTATTTAGTTTGCTCAATAGCTCAAATAAATTAAGACCGATCCGAATCGGATCTAGCGGATCTTGTCCTACTTTTAAATAGATATCGAAACAAGTTGTATGGGCTGTATTTTTCTTGAGAATTGAATCCCAGTCCGGTTTCAGCGCAACAGGTGCTGTGATTTTAATCCCACCAAATTCGCCTAAAAAGAACTCTTCTTTTTGGGTACTCAGTTCAGGTGCTTTACGGTTTGCGTAACGCTGAATACCAGCGATAAGCTCGAAAGAGTAAAAGCGGTTTAGTGTTCTTTTTTGTTCCGGATCTGCGGTATAGTTTTTATGCAGATGCCAAATCTCTGAATAACGCTCAAAGAGCGCTTCTTTAAAGAATACAGAGAACCTTTTGTGATAGTTATTCCCTAAAGATTCATGTTGTAGTAGCCAGAAAAGTCTAATTAATGAAGCTGCGTCACCAGGCTTAACACATTGACGATCAAACGTAAGATGTAATTTCGCAAGTGTACTCAGAAAATCATCCAGTTCGGGATCAACTAATCCAAGCTCATAGCGCAAAATAAATTGATCAATCTCGTATGTATGCAATCTGGCAGGATCAAAATCAGAAACCTTTTTAATTAGATCATTCTCTGCACCATTAAACAGATTATCAAACAGGTACCCAGGCCCTGTCAGCAGGTGGTGTAAAAAATCCAATAAGGTTCTTGTGGTAACAAATTGATCTTTTATTAATCGGGCTTTAAATAGCTGTGTTATTAAAACATTCTGAACACCGGGCATGCACAGTAGTTTAAAGTTAGCAACGGTTTTTAAATCATGTCCTATTGATTCATCACGTTGATAAATTGTGTAAAACAGGTTTTTGTCGTCATTCCCCGTTAATTGATTCATTAATTTTTTGATAAAAGGGGAGTATTCCCGCTCTTCGTCAAACTCGAACTTTGGATAATGTTCGAAATCAAAAAATATACAATTTTCGTTGCGGTAAGGACGCTGGCCTTCCTGTTGCGCTGACAAGAATGAGTCAATAGCAGCACGGATAGCCATATGGGACTCAGAACCTTCTCTGGCAAAATTGGCTAGCATCCCGGTGTTGATACCGATGAGGAGCGGGTATGATTGCGAATGATGATTTTCAAATAAATCATTCAGTGCATCGATAGCCGATTGTTGAGGCGCAAAGCTATGTGTCGCATCCAGATGGAAACTAAACTTCTGTTGATATTGTGGATCTGACTTACAGCGGGTTAAAATTTCGGATTTCCCGTCTCCACTACTTCCGCATAGAAAAATGATCTCACCGGGAGTAGCTGTATCCAGATAACGCTGTAACTCTTCTTCAATCTCTTGTTTAACAAAGAGTTGTTCTTTTAGCTCATCGAACACATCCTTTTGCCGATGAGTTTCTGTGGTTACGGAAAACGAAGATGACTTCGCAAGTACACCTAACGCTTTACGTAATGTGATCGCGCTCATAACTTCATGTTCTCTAAAGAAAGAATATCCTTATTCTATACAAGCTAACAATTGAGCACCATATGCCTTTTTCTCCAGGTACGTTCAATACTCTGCAGAACTACCTGAAACCAATGCGCGGACAGCTACCATCATGAAATTGTTGCAACTTTGACCAACGAGCCTACTTAACAAAGTGTGACGGTAGGCTCTATTTTTGTTACACAGCTTTAGCGCTTTAACGACGCAAAAATTTTGGCAAAATCAAACGGGCTAATCACTTTCTCGCGATTTACATCTAGAAAATCCGCCCACCACTGCAACATCAATCTTCTCTCATCCAAATGTTCTGCCTTATGGATATAAGCCGCTCGAACGGAGTTACGTTCCATATGGCTCATCTGACGCTCTACCGCATCCCTCGACCACAGCCCTGACTCAATCAGCGAGCTACATGCCATAGTCCTGAAACCATGCCCACAAACCTCTACCCTAGTGTCATAACCCATAACGCGCAGCGCCTTGTTCACCGTGTTTTCACTCATCGGTTTACGCGGATCATGATCGCCAATGAAAACAAAATCGCGCTCGCCACTAAGCTTGTGAACCTGTTTGAGGATTGCCAGAGCCTGATGAGACAATGGCACCAGATGAGGTGTGCGCATTTTAGAACCACGTTGAGAGTGCTTCACTCCTTCGATAGCTTCTCGTTCTGCCGGTATCGTCCACATTGCCGTATCGAAATCGATCTCAGACCAGCGGGCAAAGCGCAATTCACTGGAACGAATGAAGATTAATAAGGTTAGCTCAACAGCCAGGCGGGTCAAAGGGCGTCCCGTGTAACCGTCAATTCGGTGGAGCAGTTCAGGTAGACGTTTCAGCTCAAGTGCAGGGCGATGGACACGGTTACTGGAAGCAACTGCGCCAGCCATCTCTTGAGCCGGGTTGTAATCAATCAGCCCACTTTGTACCGCATAGCGCATGATTGCTGTGGTTCTCTGCTGAAGGCGAGAAGCAACTTCAAAGCGGCCTGTCGCTTCCACGATTTTTATGGGTGCAAGCAGGTCACGAGTTTTTAGCTCTTCGATACTTCGTCTGCCAATTGCCGAGAACAAATTGTCCTCTAAGCTCTTCAATACCCTTCGGCTGTGTTCTTCGGACCATTTCTTATTAGTAGCGTGCCATTCTCTGGCAACTGACTCGAAGGTAATAGCCTCTTTCGCCTGTTCTTCTTTCACAGCACGTTTATGCTCGCGAGGGTCGATTCCAGCAGCAACAAGTCTCCTAGCCTCTTCTCTTTTTTGACGGGCATCAGCCAGTGAAGTTTCAGGGTAAACACCGAAAGCCATCAGGTGTTGCTTGCCACCGAAGCGAAAGCGGAACCGCCAGTATTTTGAGCCGTTGGGATGAATCAGCAAAAACATGCCATCCCCATCGACTAGGGTGTACTCCTTTTCCTGCGGTTTCGCAGAACGTACTTTAGTATCTGTCAGAGCCATAAAAGTTCTCCTTCCATGTGCCGCTGTGAGTATACAACCATTATCGAACCAGCATATATACTCGGTTCTATACTCACAAGCGACTTGATGTGGGTTGACTCAGATTGACTTCTGTTGAAAGGAAAATCGCGGAAGGCCTTGTATGACGGGGATTTCAGGCATAAAAAAAGACCTCAGTTGAGGTCCATTTACATGCTTTTGGTGCCGAAGGCCGGACTCGAACCGGCACGTATTTCTACGGTTGATTTTGAATCAACTGCGTCTACCGATTTCGCCACTTCGGCACTGAAGAGGTATGCGGAAAACGTTGTGAATTATACCTGTCACGCACCACCATGCAAGCGCCAGCTTGCTCGCACCTCGCTAAGTGCTGAAATTTTCAGCATTGCATACCGCGATGTGTAACCTTTGTCACACTCCAGGCACCCCGCCCTGCCATGCTCTACACTTCCCAGACAACACCAGAGAAGGACCAAAAAATGTCGATGATAAAAAGCTATGCCGCAAAAGAAGCGGGCGGCGAACTGGAAGTTTATGAGTACGATCCCGGTGAGCTGAAGCCACAAGATATTGAAGTGCAGGTGGATTACTGCGGGATCTGCCATTCCGATCTGTCGATGATCGATAACGAATGGGGATTTTCACAGTATCCGCTGGTTGCCGGGCATGAGGTGATTGGGCGCGTGGTGGCACTCGGGAGCGCCGCGCAGGATAAAGGTTTGCAGGTCGGTCAGCGTGTCGGGATTGGCTGGACGGCGCGTAGCTGTGGTCACTGCGACGCCTGTATTAGCGGTAATCAGATCAACTGCGAGCAAGGTGCGGTGCCGACGATTATGAATCGCGGTGGCTTTGCCGAGAAGTTGCGTGCGGACTGGCAATGGGTGATTCCACTGCCAGAAAATATTGATATCGAGTCCGCCGGGCCGCTGTTGTGCGGCGGTATCACGGTCTTTAAACCACTATTGATGCACCATATCACTGCTACCAGCCGCGTTGGGGTAATTGGTATTGGCGGGCTGGGGCATATCGCTATAAAACTTCTGCACGCAATGGGATGCGAGGTGACAGCCTTTAGTTCAAATCCGGCGAAAGAGCAGGAAGTACTGGCGATGGGTGCCGATAAAGTGGTGAATAGCCGCGATCCGCAGGCACTGAAAACTCTGGCGGGGCAGTTTGATCTCATTATCAATACTGTGAACGTCAGCCTCGACTGGCAGCCTTATTTTGAGGCGCTGACGTATGGCGGTAATTTCCATACGGTCGGTGCGGTTCTCACGCCGCTGTCTGTTCCGGCCTTTACGTTAATTGCGGGCGATCGCAGTGTCTCTGGCTCTGCTACTGGCACGCCTTATGAGTTGCGTAAGCTGATGCGTTTTGCCGCCCGCAGCAAGGTTGCGCCGACTACCGAATTGTTCCCGATGTCGAAAATTAACGACGCCATCCAGCATGTGCGCGACGGTAAGGCGCGTTACCGCGTGGTGTTGAAAGCCGATTTTTGAAAATCATTCGCAGCGCTGATCTGAGGCGCTGCCCTCTTTCGCACATATTCTGTTTTGTCGTATCGCCAGCACAGCCTGCCGACATTGTTCAGTGACATTGGCAATATCATGGTTGATATCAATGCGCACAATATCCTGTTCATCTTCTTGTGGACGCTCCAGTGCCTCAAACTGACTTTTTAGTAACGCTACCGGCATAAAATGCCCAGCCCGACGCTGCATTCGCGCGAGAATAGTTTCATAGTCGCCATCTAACCAGAGGAAATGAACATGGGGGCTACCCTTGCGTAAAATATCACGATACTGTTTTTTTAATGATGAACAGACAATAAATCCTGTTTCATTCTTTTTATAAAGACTGTATGAAGCATCATTTAAGCGTTCCAGCCAGGGAAGTCGATCTTCATCAGATAATGGAATACCCTGCGACATTTTATCTATATTTTTGGCTGGATGAAGATCGTCACCATCAATAAATTTAGCAGATAATAACGCGGCAACCTTGCTACCAATTAATGTTTTACCACTCCCTGAAACGCCCATCAAAATAAAGCTTTCACCCGCCATTTAAAATCTCCTGAATCATCTTACCTGCTGCGATACTACGCCTGGTGGCATAATAATTTCACGTTTTTTTATTTCTGCTGATAAGAATTACAAGGCACATCACGTTATGCGTAACATAGTAATGTAACAATTTTCTGACGTGATCTTCATCACAAATAATAACAATTAAAACCGCTTAAATGCTTCCGAGGTGTCTACCTGACCAGTGAGGAATTTATGCAAGTGAAAACACAGTCCTGCGTTGTTGCGGGCAAGAAAACTGTTGCCGTTACCGAGCAGACGATAGATTGGAATAATAATGGAACATTAGTACAAATAACCCGAGGTGGAATTTGCGGTTCCGATTTACATTATTATCAGGAAGGAAAAGTAGGTAATTTCATGATAAAGGCACCGATGGTGTTAGGTCATGAAGTTATCGGTAAAGTTATTCATAGCGACTCATCAGAATTACATGAAGGGCAAACGGTAGCCATTAATCCGTCTAAACCGTGCGGTCACTGCAAATACTGCATTGAACATAACGAGAATCAGTGTACAGATATGCGTTTTTTTGGCAGTGCCATGTATTTCCCTCATGTTGATGGTGGTTTTACCCGTTATAAAATGGTCGAAACGTCGCAATGTGTCCCTTATCCGGCCAAAGCTGACGAAAAGGTTATGGCTTTTGCCGAACCTTTAGCCGTCGCGATTCATGCCGCACATCAGGCCGGCGAGTTACAGGGCAAGCGAGTATTTATTTCTGGTGTTGGGCCCATTGGCTGCCTGATTGTCAGTGCTGTGAAAACACTGGGGGCCGCGGAAATTGTCTGTGCCGATGTGAGTCCCCGTTCCCTTTCGCTGGGTAAAGAGATGGGGGCGGATGTGCTCGTAAACCCACAAAACGACGACATGGATCACTGGAAAGCGGAAAAAGGCTATTTCGATGTCAGCTTTGAAGTGTCCGGTCATCCTTCATCAGTGAATACCTGTCTGGAGGTCACTCGTGCACGCGGCGTAATGGTGCAGGTAGGTATGGGAGGCGCGATGGCAGAATTCCCAATGATGACATTGATTGGTAAGGAGATTTCACTCAAAGGCTCTTTCCGTTTTACCAGCGAATTTAATACCGCAGTGTCATGGCTGGCGAATGGCGTTATCAATCCACTGCCTTTACTGAGTGCTGAATATCCCTTCACTGACCTGGAAGAGGCGCTACGTTTCGCCGGTGATAAAACCCAGGCAGCAAAAGTCCAGCTTGTTTTCTAAGAGATAAATAAAGGAATAATACAATGAACGATCTATTTTCACTGGCAGGAAAAAATATCTTGATTACCGGTTCAGCACAGGGCATTGGCTTTTTACTGGCAACCGGCCTGGGTAAATATGGCGCACAAATAATTATTAATGATATTACTGCCGAACGCGCAGAACTTGCTGTAGAAAAACTCCACCAGGAGGGTATTCAGGCCGTTGCCGCACCTTTTAATGTTACTCATAAACATGAAATTGATGCCGCCGTTGAACATATCGAAAAGGACATCGGCCCCATTGATGTGCTGGTGAATAACGCCGGTATCCAGCGCCGTCATCCTTTTACTGAGTTCCCTGAACAAGAGTGGAATGATGTGATCGCAGTAAACCAGACCGCCGTGTTCCTGGTATCGCAAGCAGTAACTCGTCACATGGTTGAACGCAAGGCAGGTAAAGTTATTAATATTTGCTCGATGCAAAGCGAACTGGGACGTGACACCATCACCCCTTATGCCGCATCGAAAGGGGCGGTAAAAATGCTCACCCGCGGCATGTGCGTCGAGCTGGCGCGCCACAATATTCAGGTCAACGGTATTGCGCCGGGCTATTTCAAAACAGAAATGACTAAAGCACTGGTTGAGGACGAAGCCTTCACCGCCTGGTTGTGCAAACGGACCCCCGCCGCACGCTGGGGAGATCCGCAGGAACTGATTGGTGCTGCGGTGTTCCTTTCTTCAAAAGCCTCTGATTTCGTAAACGGCCACCTGTTGTTTGTTGATGGCGGCATGTTAGTGGCTGTTTAACACCTACTACCCTACGTGCAGCGCGAAAGCGCTGCTTTTCTGGCACTAATAAGAGATAAAGACTATGCCATTAATCATTATTGCGGCAGGCGTCGCGCTGCTTCTTATCCTGATGATCGGCTTTAAAGTTAACGGCTTTATTGCCCTCGTTCTGGTAGCTGCCGTCGTCGGATTTGCCGAAGGGATGGATGCACAGGCCGTCCTGCACTCTATACAAAATGGTATCGGCAGCACGCTCGGTGGGCTGGCAATGATCCTCGGTTTCGGGGCCATGTTAGGCAAGCTGATTTCTGATACGGGTGCGGCACAACGTATCGCCACTACGCTGATTGCTACTTTTGGTAAAAAACGCGTGCAATGGGCGCTAGTGATCACTGGTCTGGTTGTGGGCCTCGCCATGTTTTTTGAAGTGGGTTTTGTCCTGCTGTTGCCGTTGGTATTTACCATCGTAGCATCATCAGGATTACCCCTGTTGTATGTTGGCGTACCAATGGTAGCAGCGCTCTCTGTAACCCACTGTTTTCTGCCGCCACATCCAGGGCCTACTGCCATCGCGACTATCTTTGAGGCTAATCTCGGAACGACTTTACTGTATGGATTTATCATTACCATTCCGACAGTTATTGTCGCAGGACCGCTGTTTTCTAAACTGCTAACTCGCTTTGAGAAAGCACCACCGGAAGGCTTATTTAATCCTCATCTGTTTAGCGAAGAGGAGATGCCCTCCTTCTGGAACAGTATTTTCGCTGCCGTGATCCCGGTCATCCTGATGGCTATCGCCGCCGTTTGTGAAATTACGTTACCGAAAACTAACACCGTGCGCCTCTTCTTTGAATTTGTCGGTAACCCTGCCGTTGCGCTGTTTATTGCCATTGTTATTGCGATTTTCACACTGGGCCGACGTAATGGACGCACCATCGAGCAAATCATGGATATCATTGGGGATTCTATAGGCGCTATCGCGATGATTGTGTTTATTATCGCTGGCGGCGGCGCGTTTAAGCAGGTATTAGTAGATAGCGGTGTCGGGCACTATATTTCACACTTAATGACCGGAACTACGCTTTCGCCGTTATTGATGTGCTGGACTGTTGCGGCGCTGTTGCGTATCGCTCTGGGCTCTGCCACCGTCGCGGCCATTACCACCGCGGGTGTGGTGTTGCCGATTATCAACGTTACCCATGCCGATCCCGCTTTAATGGTACTGGCAACCGGTGCGGGCAGCGTGATCGCGTCACACGTAAACGACCCTGGCTTCTGGCTATTTAAAGGGTATTTTAATCTGACGGTTGGTGAAACGTTGCGTACCTGGACGGTGATGGAAACCCTTATTTCTATTATGGGTTTGCTGGGCGTGTTAGCCATTAACGCCGTATTGCACTGAAAGAATAAAATATTGTGATGTAGTTTCGGGGGAAGATTGAAGATTCCCCCGACGTTGGGAGAAGTTATGCGCAATCACAGAATTTCTTTACAGGATATCGCTACGCTGGCTGGCGTAACAAAAATGACCGTGAGTCGTTATATCCGCTCGCCGAAAAAGGTGGCAAAGGAAACAGGCGAGCGCATCGCCAAAATTATGGAAGAGATCAATTATATCCCTAATCGCGCTCCCGGCATGTTGTTGAATGCACAAAGTTATACCCTCGGTATCTTGATTCCGTCATTTCAAAATCAACTCTTCGCTGACATTCTCGCGGGAATAGAATCCGTCACCTCTGAGCATAATTATCAGACCCTTATTGCTAATTACAATTACGATCGCGATTCCGAAGAAGAGTCGGTGATTAACCTGCTCTCTTATAACATTGACGGGATTATACTTTCGGAAAAATATCACACCATCAGGACGGTGAAATTTCTGCGTTCAGCCACCATTCCGGTCGTGGAATTGATGGATGTACAGGGAGAACGGCTGGATATGGAGGTCGGTTTTGATAATCGGCAGGCCGCTTTTGACATGGTGTGTACCATGCTGGAGAAGCGAGTCAGGCACAAAATTCTGTATCTCGGTTCCAAAGATGACACCCGCGATGAACAGCGTTATCAGGGGTATTGCGATGCGATGATGCTGCATAATCTTTCCCCATTACGCATGAATCCACGCGCCATCTCATCCATTCATTTAGGAATGCAGTTAATGCGTGATGCCCTTAGCGCAAACCCGGATTTAGACGGTGTATTTTGCACCAATGACGATATTGCGATGGGTGCGCTTCTGCTGTGCCGCGAGCGAAACCTCGCCGTGCCAGAACAAATTTCCATTGCGGGTTTTCATGGGCTGGAGATTGGCAGGCAAATGATCCCAAGCCTCGCCAGCGTAATTACTCCCCGTTTTGATATTGGTCGGATGGCCGCCCAAATGTTGCTGAGCAAAATTAAAAATAACGATCACAACCACAACACTGTTGACCTCGGGTATCAGATTTATCACGGCAACACGCTTTAGGTTATTTTCTCTTCATTACACGTATTCTCTTTGCCGGACGTTGCCTATACTCCAGGCAGGAAACTGGAGGATATCTCATGAGCGAACCCCTGTTAATTGCCCGCACGCCGGACACAGAACTATTTTTACTGCCGGGAATGGCTAACCGTCACGGGCTGATTACTGGCGCAACGGGGACGGGTAAAACTGTCACGCTGCAAAAACTGGCGGAGTCTCTATCGGAAATCGGTGTTCCGGTGTTTATGGCCGATGTGAAAGGCGATCTGACCGGCATCGCGCAGGCAGGAACGGCGTCGGAAAAACTGCTCGCAAGGCTTAAAAATATCGGCGTAAATGACTGGCAACCGCATGCTAATCCGGTGGTGGTGTGGGATATCTTTGGCGAGAAGGGCCATCCGGTGCGGGCGACGGTTTCGGATCTGGGGCCGCTGTTGCTGGCGCGGCTGTTGAATCTCAACGATGTGCAATCTGGCGTGCTGAATATCATTTTCCGCATTGCTGACGATCAGGGGCTGTTACTGCTCGACTTTAAAGATCTGCGGGCAATTACCCAGTACATCGGCGATAACGCCAAATCCTTCCAGAATCAGTACGGTAATATCAGTAGCGCATCGGTTGGTGCCATCCAGCGCGGGCTGTTATCGCTGGAACAGCAAGGCGCAGCACACTTCTTTGGTGAGCCGATGCTGGATATCAAAGACTGGATGCGTACCGATGCCAACGGTAAAGGCGTTATCAATATCCTCAGCGCCGAGAAGCTTTATCAGATGCCGAAACTGTACGCCGCCAGCCTGCTGTGGATGCTTTCAGAGTTGTATGAACAATTGCCTGAAGCGGGCGATCTGGAGAAACCAAAACTGGTGTTTTTCTTCGACGAAGCACATCTGCTGTTTAACGATGCGCCACAGGTACTGCTGGATAAGATTGAGCAGGTGATAAGGCTTATTCGCTCAAAAGGCGTGGGCGTCTGGTTCGTTTCGCAAAACCCGTCAGATATTCCGGATAATGTGCTCGGGCAGCTAGGTAATCGCGTTCAACACGCTTTGCGGGCTTTTACGCCCAAAGATCAGAAAGCAGTAAAAGCTGCGGCGCAAACCATGCGGGCCAATCCGGCGTTTGATACCGAAAAGGCAATCCAGGAACTGGGGACCGGTGAGGCGTTAATCTCGTTTCTCGATGCGAAAGGAAGTCCTTCAGTGGTGGAACGGGCGATGGTTATCGCGCCTTGTTCGCGAATGGGGCCGGTGACGGAAGATGAGCGTAACGGCTTGATTAATCACTCCCCGGTGTATGGCAAGTACGAGGATGACGTGGACCGTGAATCCGCCTATGAGATGTTGCAAAAAGGCTTTCAGGCCAGTACCGAGCAGCAAAATAATCCTCCCGCGAAAGGGAAAGAGGTGGCGGTGGATGACGGTATTCTCGGTGGATTGAAGGATATTTTGTTTGGCACTACTGGACCACGCGGCGGGAAGAAAGATGGTGTGGTGCAGACAATGGCAAAAAGCGCCGCCCGCCAGGTGACGAATCAGATTGTGCGCGGGATGTTGGGGAGTTTGCTGGGGGGGAGAAGAAGGTAAGCCAGGTGCGATTTGTCTTTGCCTGATGCGACGCTGGCGCGCCTTATCATGCCCACACCACTGCAATATATTGAATTTTCATGATTTTTCAGGCATGAACGAAGCACACTTTGCTAACAATAATAAAGGGAGCTTTCGCTCCCTTTATTCGTTCATCAGGTTACGATTTTCTCATTAACAGCCACAGGCTGATTAAGAAGAAGCTGGCACTTGGCAAAAGTGCGCCGATGATCGGCGGGATGCCGTAAACCAACGTCAGCGGGCCGAAGATCTGGTCCAGTACGTAGAAGACAAAACCGAAGCTAATACCAGTGACCACACGCACGCCCATCGGTACGCTACGCAGTGGGCCAAAGATGAACGACAGCGCCATCAGCATCATCACCGCCACGGATAGCGGCTGGAAGATTTTGCTCCACATGTTGAGCTGATAACGTCCGGCATCCTGACCGCTCGACTTCAGATACTTCACATAGTTGTGCAAACCGCTGATAGAGAGTGCATCCGGGTCCAGCGCCACCACGCCCAGTTTGTCTGGCGTGAGGTTGGTTTTCCAGGTGCCGCTCACCGTCTGCGAACCGGTGATCTGTTTCGGATTGGTCAAATCAGATTCATCAACCTGCGACAGACGCCAGACTTTATGTTCAGGGTCAAACTTCGCGGTAGCGGCATAGCGTACGGATTGCAGACGACGATTCTCGTTAAAGGCATAGATACTGATGCCACCTAACTCTTCGTCACCTTTAACCCGCTCAATGTAGACGAAGTTGTTGCCATCTTTCGCCCATAAACCTTGCTGGGTAGAGAGCAACGAGCCGCCGTACATCGCCTGCGCACGGTAGTTACGCGCCATCTGCTCGCCCTGCGGCGCGACCCATTCACCAATCGCCATCGTCAGCAAGACCAGCGGAATGGCGGTTTTCATCACCGACAGCGCCACCTGCATACGAGTAAAACCAGAAGCCTGCATGACTACCAGTTCGCTGCGCTGCGCCAGCATCCCAAGACCAAGCAACGCCCCAAGCAGAGCCGCCATCGGGAAGAAGATTTGCACATCTTTCGGCACGCTCAGCAAGGTATACATTCCTGCGCCTAACGCGTCGTAACTCCCCTGCCCGGCTTTTTTCAGCTGATCGACAAACTTGATAATGCCCGACAGCGACACCAGCATGAACAGTGTCATCATGATAGTGGTGAAAATAGTTTTACCGATATAGCGGTCAAGTACGCCAAAAGGTTGCATCACACCGCTCCTTTACGCGAAAAACTGGCGCGCAGGCGGCGGATCGGCACGGCGTCCCAAAGGTTGAGAACAATCGCCAAAGCCAGATAAATCAGGTTAACGGTCCACATCCACAGCGTCGGGTCCAGCTTACCTTTACCGCCGTTCGATTTCAGGGAGGTCTGGATCAGGAAGAAAAGTAGATACAGCAGCATGGCTGGCAGCATCGACAGTACGCGTCCCTGACGCGGGTTAACCACGCTCAACGGTACAACCATAAGTGCCATCATAAACACGGTGAACACCAACGTGATACGCCAGTTCAGTTCTGCGCGGGCACGATCGGTGTCAGTGTTCCACAATGTGCGCATGTCCATCTGGTCGGTATCGTTCGGGTCGAGCGCCACCGCCTGGTGACCAATGATCGCCTGATAATCCTGGAAATCCGTAATGCGGAAATCACGTAACAGTGCAGTGCCTTCGAAGCGCGTTCCCTGATTGAGAGTGACGACCTGGGAGCCGTCGCGCAGCTGGGTTAAATGTCCGGAATCGGCCACCACCACAGAAGGACGTGCATTACCTTTTGGTCGAATTTGCGCGAGGAACACATCTTTGAAATCGCTGCCGTCAACGCTTTCGATGAACAGCACCGAACTGCCATTAGTCGCTTGCTGGAATTGCCCTTGCGCCAGCGCCGCCATGCCAGGGTTCGCTTTCGCTTCTGCTAACACTTCATCCTGATGACGCGATGACCACGGTCCCGCCCACATCACGTTAACCGCCGCGACGATTGCAGTGAATACCGCAAGGATCATTGCCGCTTTCACCAGAACCGCTTTGCTCAGGCCGCAGGCATGCATTACCGTAATTTCACTTTCGGTATACAGTTTGCCCAGCGTCATCAGCAGCCCGAGGAACAGGCTTAATGGCAGGATAAGCTGCGCCATTTCCGGCACGCCCAACCCGAGAAGGGAGAGCACCAGATTCGCCGGAATATCGCCGTCAACCGCTGCGCCGAGGATCCTCACTAACTTTTGACAGAAGAAGATCAAAAGCAAGATGAAGAGTATCGCCAGCTGGCTTTTGAGCGTCTCCCGCACCAGATATCTTATGATTATCACTTTAAATACGCCCGTAAAAACTCGTCTTTTGCAGGATTTTAGCTTGTTTCATGGCTTAAACGTCATTTATTCTCTTGAGTCGTCGAAATCGTCGCTAAGATAATTATACTCAACGGATTCACCTCTCAGATTTTGTTCTGACGTGCCAATGCCGTAATAACGTTAAGATTAACACGAAGTCATCGCAACAGCGGACATGAGTTACGAAAGCTTGCAATTCTATCTGTAGCCACCGCCGTTGTCTTTAAGATTCAGGAGCGTAGTGCATGGAGTTTAGTGTAAAAAGCGGTAGCCCGGAGAAACAGCGGAGTGCCTGCATCGTCGTGGGCGTCTTCGAACCACGTCGCCTTTCTCCGATTGCAGAACAGCTCGATAAAATCAGCGATGGGTACATCAGCGCCCTGCTACGTCGGGGCGAACTGGAAGGAAAACCGGGGCAGACATTGTTGCTGCACCATGTTCCGAATGTACTTTCCGAGCGAATTCTCCTTATTGGTTGCGGCAAAGAACGTGAGCTGGATGAGCGTCAGTACAAACAAGTCATTCAGAAAACCATTAATACGCTGAATGATACTGGCTCAATGGAAGCGGTCTGCTTTCTGACTGAACTGCACGTTAAAGGCCGTAACAACTACTGGAAAGTGCGTCAGGCTGTCGAGACGGCAAAAGAGACGCTCTACAGTTTCGATCAGCTGAAAACGAACAAGAGCGAACCGCGTCGTCCGCTGCGTAAGATGGTGTTCAACGTGCCGACCCGCCGTGAACTGACCAGCGGTGAGCGCGCGATCCAGCACGGTCTGGCGATTGCCGCCGGGATTAAAGCAGCAAAAGATCTCGGCAATATGCCGCCGAATATCTGTAACGCCGCTTACCTCGCTTCACAAGCGCGCCAGCTGGCTGACAGCTACAGCAAGAATGTCATCACCCGCGTTATCGGCGAACAGCAGATGAAAGAGCTGGGGATGCATTCCTATCTGGCGGTCGGTCAGGGTTCGCAAAACGAATCGCTGATGTCGGTGATTGAGTACAAAGGCAACGCGTCGGAAGATGCACGCCCAATCGTGCTGGTGGGTAAAGGTTTAACCTTCGACTCCGGCGGTATCTCGATCAAGCCTTCAGAAGGCATGGATGAGATGAAGTACGATATGTGCGGTGCGGCAGCGGTTTACGGCGTGATGCGGATGGTCGCGGAGCTACAACTGCCGATTAACGTTATCGGCGTGTTGGCAGGCTGCGAAAACATGCCTGGCGGACGAGCCTATCGTCCGGGCGATGTGTTAACCACCATGTCCGGTCAAACCGTTGAAGTGCTGAACACCGACGCTGAAGGCCGCCTGGTACTGTGCGACGTGTTAACTTACGTTGAGCGTTTTGAGCCGGAAGCGGTGATTGACGTGGCGACGCTGACCGGTGCCTGCGTGATCGCGCTGGGTCATCATATTACTGGTCTGATGGCGAACCATAATCCGCTGGCCCATGAACTGATTGCCGCGTCTGAACAATCCGGTGACCGCGCATGGCGCTTACCGCTGGGTGACGAGTATCAGGAACAACTGGAGTCCAATTTTGCCGATATGGCGAACATTGGCGGTCGTCCTGGTGGGGCGATTACCGCAGGTTGCTTCCTGTCACGCTTTACCCGTAAGTACAACTGGGCGCACCTGGATATCGCCGGTACCGCCTGGCGTTCTGGTAAAGCAAAAGGCGCCACCGGTCGTCCGGTAGCGTTGCTGGCACAGTTCCTGTTAAACCGCGCTGGGTTTAACGGCGAAGAGTAATTGCGTCAGGCAAGGCTGTTATTGCCGGATGCGGCGTGAACGCCTTATCCGACCTACACAGCACTGAACTCGTAGGCCTGATAAGACACAACAGCGTCGCATCAGGCAATGCTGTTATTGTCGGATGCGGCATGAACGCCTTATCCGACCTACACAGCACCGAACTCGTAAGCCTGATAAGACGCGGCAGCGTCGCATCAGGCAATGCTGTTATTGTCGGATGCGGCGTGAGCGCCTTATCCGACCTACACACAGCACTGAACTCGTAGGCCTGATAAGACACAACAGCGTCGCATCAGGCGCTGCGGTGTATACCTGATGCGTATTTAAATCCACCACAAGAAGCCCCATTTATGAAAAACGCGACGTTCTACCTTCTGGACAATGACACCACCGTCGATGGCTTAAGCGCCGTTGAGCAACTGGTGTGTGAAATTGCCGCAGAACGTTGGCGCAGCGGTAAGCGCGTGCTCATCGCCTGTGAAGATGAAAAGCAGGCTTACCGGCTGGATGAAGCCCTGTGGGCGCGTCCGGCAGAAAGCTTTGTTCCGCATAATTTAGCGGGAGAAGGACCGCGCGGCGGTGCGCCGGTGGAGATCGCCTGGCCGCAAAAACGCAGCAGCAGCCCGCGCGATATATTGATTAGTCTGCGAACAAGCTTTGCAGATTTTGCCACCGCTTTCACAGAAGTGGTAGACTTCGTTCCTTATGAAGATTCTCTGAAACAACTGGCGCGCGAACGCTATAAAGCCTACCGCGTGGCTGGTTTCAACCTGAATACGGCAACCTGGAAATAATGGAAAAGACATACAACCCACAAGATATCGAACAGCCGCTTTACGAGCACTGGGAAAAGCAGGGCTACTTTAAGCCTAATGGCGATGAAAGCCAGGAAAGTTTCTGCATCATGATCCCGCCGCCGAACGTCACCGGCAGTTTGCATATGGGTCACGCCTTCCAGCAAACCATCATGGATACCATGATCCGCTATCAGCGCATGCAGGGCAAAAACACCCTGTGGCAGGTCGGTACTGACCACGCCGGGATCGCTACCCAGATGGTCGTTGAGCGCAAGATTGCCGCAGAAGAAGGTAAAACCCGTCACGACTACGGCCGCGAAGCTTTCATCGACAAAATTTGGGAATGGAAAGCGGAATCCGGCGGCACGATTACCCGTCAGATGCGCCGTCTCGGCAACTCCGTCGACTGGGAGCGTGAACGCTTCACCATGGACGAAGGCCTGTCCAATGCGGTGAAAGAAGTTTTCGTTCGTCTGTATAAAGAAGACCTGATTTACCGTGGCAAACGCCTGGTAAACTGGGATCCGAAACTGCGCACCGCTATCTCTGACCTGGAAGTCGAAAACCGCGAATCGAAAGGTTCGATGTGGCACATCCGCTATCCGCTGGCTGACGGTGCGAAAACCGCAGACGGTAAAGATTATCTGGTGGTCGCGACTACCCGTCCAGAAACCCTGCTGGGCGATACTGGCGTAGCCGTTAACCCGGAAGATCCGCGTTACAAAGATCTGATTGGCAAATATGTCATTCTGCCGCTGGTTAACCGTCGTATTCCGATCGTTGGCGACGAACACGCCGACATGGAAAAAGGCACCGGCTGCGTGAAAATCACTCCGGCGCACGACTTTAACGACTATGAAGTGGGTAAACGTCACGCCCTGCCGATGATCAACATCCTGACCTTTGACGGCGATATCCGTGAAAGCGCCCAGGTGTTCGATACCAAAGGTAACGAATCTGACGTTTATTCCAGCGAAATCCCTGCAGAGTTCCAGAAACTGGAGCGTTTTGCTGCACGTAAAGCAGTCGTTGCCGCAGTTGACGCGCTTGGCCTGCTGGAAGAAATTAAACCGCACGACCTGACCGTTCCTTACGGCGACCGTGGCGGCGTAGTTATCGAACCAATGCTGACCGACCAGTGGTACGTGCGTGCCGATGTCCTGGCGAAACCGGCGGTTGAAGCGGTTGAGAACGGCGACATTCAGTTCGTACCGAAGCAGTACGAAAACATGTACTTCTCCTGGATGCGCGATATTCAGGACTGGTGTATCTCTCGTCAGTTGTGGTGGGGTCACCGTATCCCGGCATGGTATGACGAAGCGGGTAACGTTTATGTTGGCCGCAACGAAGACGAAGTGCGTAAAGAAAATAACCTCGGTGCTGATGTTGTCCTGCGTCAGGACGAAGACGTTCTCGATACCTGGTTCTCTTCTGCGCTGTGGACCTTCTCTACCCTTGGCTGGCCGGAAAATACCGACGCCCTGCGTCAGTTCCACCCAACCAGCGTGATGGTATCTGGTTTCGACATCATTTTCTTCTGGATTGCCCGCATGATCATGATGACCATGCACTTCATCAAAGATGAAAATGGCAAACCGCAGGTGCCGTTCCACACCGTTTACATGACCGGCCTGATTCGTGATGACGAAGGCCAGAAGATGTCCAAATCCAAGGGTAACGTTATTGACCCGCTGGATATGGTTGACGGTATTTCGCTGCCGGAACTGCTGGAGAAACGTACCGGCAATATGATGCAGCCGCAGCTGGCGGACAAAATCCGTAAGCGCACCGAGAAACAGTTCCCGAACGGCATTGAGCCGCACGGCACCGATGCCCTGCGCTTCACCCTGGCGGCGCTGGCGTCTACCGGTCGTGACATCAACTGGGATATGAAACGCCTGGAAGGTTACCGTAACTTCTGTAACAAGCTGTGGAACGCCAGCCGCTTTGTGCTGATGAACACAGAAGGTCAGGATTGCGGCTTTAACGGCGGTGAAATGACGCTGTCGCTGGCGGATCGCTGGATTCTGGCAGAGTTCAACCAGACCATCAAAGCGTACCGCGAAGCGCTGGACAGCTTCCGTTTCGATATTGCCGCAGGCATTCTGTATGAATTCACCTGGAACCAGTTCTGTGACTGGTATCTGGAGCTGACCAAGCCGGTAATGAATGGTGGAACAGACGCCGAACTGCGCGGTACTCGCCATACGCTGGTGACTGTACTGGAAGGTCTGCTGCGCCTCGCGCATCCGATCATTCCGTTCATCACCGAAACCATCTGGCAGCGTGTGAAAGTACTTTGCGGTATCACTGCCGACACCATCATGCTGCAGCCGTTCCCGCAGTATGATGCGTCTCAGGTTGATGAAGCGGCGCTGGCCGACACCGAGTGGCTGAAACAGGCGATCGTTGCGGTACGTAACATCCGTGCAGAAATGAACATCGCCCCGGGCAAACCGCTGGAGCTGCTGCTGCGTGGTTGCAGCGCGGATGCAGAACGTCGCGTAAATGAAAACCGTGGCTTCCTGCAAACCCTGGCGCGTCTGGAAAGCATCACCGTGCTGCCTGCCGATGACAAAGGTCCGGTTTCCGTTACGAAGATCATCGACGGCGCAGAGCTGCTGATCCCGATGGCTGGCCTCATCAACAAAGAAGATGAGCTGGCGCGTCTGGCGAAAGAAGTGGCGAAGATCGAAGGCGAAATCAGCCGTATCGAGAACAAGCTGGCGAATGAAGGCTTTGTCGCCCGCGCACCGGAAGCGGTCATCGCGAAAGAGCGTGAGAAGCTGGAAGGCTATGCGGAAGCGAAAGCGAAGCTGATTGAACAGCAGGCTGTTATCGCCGCGCTGTAATCAAAACACAGTGATGAAAACGAAGGCCGGAGCATGCTCCGGCCTTTTTTATCTCTTACAGAAATGGTAAAGAAGGCATAATTCCCCGTGAAATACTGGCTAAGAAGCCTTTATCTGGTTGTTCTTCTTTATTGATTAAAGGAAGGTCATCCAAATCGCCCAGCAAATACGTATTTTTTGCCTGCCAGTCAATCATCCATATTTTCAGCAGTGGATAAGCCAGACCGCCCGTAATCCCGGATATCACCACCAACGCACACATGCGATAAAGCATACCGTGGTATGTTAAAGTTGAGCGAAAACGAATACGCCCATCATTCAGTGACAGGTTGCTCATAAAATGATTTCGCAACGACACCGTTAAATAACTGGTGCTAACAGCAATCCCAAAATAATAGATTAACTGCGCGATTATCATTTTACGCTGCATTTCCATAAATTGCTGTAAATTCTCAATATCATCATTTGCATACACAGAACTATCATACTCATTTAATATTTGATCGAAGATAATATAACCAGCAACAGCGAGAAAAGGTAATAAAGCTAAAAATGCGAGAATAGCATATTTTATACAATACGTAGTATCTAATTTCACCTTGAAACGATGTATACCGAAACTGGTATTGCTCCAGAGAAAACTCATTACCAGGCTATATAAAGTACCATTAAAAATACCAATGGAAACAATACCAACTATTGCCATCAGAACCACAGACATAATAACACTACTTGAACTATTGGCATGTAGCATCTTTGTCGAGATAAAGAAAACAGTCCCCATCCCAATGGCCATTAAAATCGGCAAGAAAAAGGTTACCCACCAGAACCCTTTCAAAGAGCAATTAAAACTAAATCTTACGCCGTTGAGACTGGTCATCAAGGCCTGATAACGCAGTCCTTTTGCTGCCATAAATATAAGCAAAACCAACAGTGACAAAGTCAAAACACAGCCAACAAGCGGCATATCTGCTGACACTGTCATTAAGATTGCGAAATAGAAAAAAACAAAAACAAGACAACTAACAAAAACATTCCCACCAGTAATTCCATAAGAAAATCGTTGTCCGTTAACTTCCATATTAGCATAGAGATAACGCTTACATTTCATTAATGCCCATGGTAAATAGATACCTAGCGTTATAATCGTTAACAACACATTCACCACACAAATAAGAAAATATCTCTCACCTGTACCATGAAAAACAAACGAATGGGACGGAACATCCATTTCATTAATAACTTGAGCCATAAAAATTCCCTGAATTAAAAAATCCATTGATATAATTTATAGATACAGACAGTAAAATGTTCTGCCACGTTACAATACTCTTATCAGTAATAGGCTGGCAAAAACTTTATTGCTTTATAAGATGCTTGCGCACGTAAGAAGAGAGTGGTATTAAACAAATGTATAATTACTTTATTTTTATTGGGTTAAACTATGAATAACATTGCGCCGCAATCACCTGTAATGCGTCGCCTGACGTTGCAGGATAATCCTGCTATCGCCCGCGTCATTCGTCAGGTATCCGCCGAATACGGTCTTACCGCTGATAAAGGCTACACCGTCGCCGATCCGAATCTTGACGAGCTGTATCAAGTGTATAGTCAGCCGGGTCATGCATATTGGGTGGTTGAGTACGAGGGTGAAGTGGTCGGCGGCGGTGGGATTGCGCCATTAGCAGGTAGTGAATCGGACATTTGCGAACTGCAAAAGATGTATTTTCTTCCGGCTATTCGCGGTAAAGGGCTGGCGAAAAAACTGGCCTTAATGGCGATGGAGCAGGCACGAGAAATGGGCTTCAAACGCTGCTATCTGGAAACGACCGCTTTTTTAAAGGAAGCCATTGCGCTTTATGAGCATTTGGGCTTTGAGCATATCGACTATGCGCTTGGCTGCACGGGCCATGTCGATTGTGAAGTGCGGATGCTACGCGAACTCTAAAAAAATGCCCGCTAGTGTGTGCTATCGGGCATTTTAATCAATTAATTAGTGGCGAACCCCGTCATCGTCTTCATCGACAAAATCTTCATCGTCGCCGTCTTCGCCGTTGGGATCTTCAAAGTAAGTGCCCCAACCGTCGTACTCAACGTCAAATTTCTCCGCCAGCGTCATCAGTTGTTCAACCTGGGCATCGATCAGATCGGCATTCAACGCGCACTCGCTGAGGATGTCGCAGCAAATCACGATATCACCATCTTCAACTTCCAGCTCTTCTGGATCGGTCACTTCGTAACCGAGTTTAAACGCTTCAACTGCTGCTTTTTCCAGGGTTTCCAGATCGTCTGCGGAAAGATGGTGTTCGATGGTATACAGCGCGTCCGGATCGCTGCCATCTTCCAGTAATTCTTCAATAATCAAACGTGTTTCTTCACGCTGTTCTTCCAGTTGTTCCGGGTTTGCCATGGCTCATTCCTCTTAATGTCCTGCCGATACTCATATTGTCACACACCACTGGCATTGCCTCCACCTTTGTGACAAAGATTTATGCTTTAGACTTGCAAATGAATAATCATCCATATAAATTGAATTTTAATTCATTGAGGCGTTAGCCACAGGAGGGATCTATGTCCGGGTTTTATCATAAGCATTTCCTGAAATTACTCGATTTCACGCCAGCTGAACTCAACAGCCTGCTGCAGTTAGCCGCGAAGCTGAAAGCCGATAAGAAAAGCGGCAAAGAAGAAGCCAAACTCACTGGTAAAAACATCGCGCTCATCTTCGAAAAAGACTCGACCCGTACCCGATGCTCTTTCGAAGTTGCCGCATATGACCAGGGTGCTCGCGTTACTTATCTCGGCCCAAGCGGCAGTCAGATTGGTCATAAAGAGTCGATTAAAGACACTGCCCGCGTGCTGGGTCGCATGTATGACGGTATTCAGTATCGCGGCTATGGTCAGGAGATTGTCGAAACACTGGCGGAATACGCTGGCGTGCCGGTATGGAACGGCCTGACCAATGAGTTTCACCCCACGCAGTTGCTGGCGGATCTCCTCACCATGCAGGAGCATTTACCCGGTAAAGCATTCAACGAAATGACGCTGGTCTATGCAGGTGACGCACGTAACAACATGGGCAATTCGATGCTCGAAGCTGCGGCGCTTACCGGTCTGGATTTGCGTCTGGTCGCGCCACAGGCATGCTGGCCGGAAGCTGCGCTGGTTACGGAATGCCGCGCTCTGGCACAGCAAAATGGCGGGAATATTACGCTAACGGAAGATGTAGCCAAGGGAGTAGAAGGTGCTGACTTTATCTATACCGATGTGTGGGTGTCGATGGGGGAAGCAAAAGAGAAATGGGCAGAACGGATTGCATTACTGCGTGATTATCAGGTGAACAGCAAGATGATGCAGTTGACCGGTAACCCGGAGGTCAAATTCCTCCACTGCCTGCCCGCTTTTCATGACGACCAGACGACGCTTGGTAAGAAAATGGCGGAAGAGTTTGGCCTACATGGCGGAATGGAAGTGACTGATGAGGTCTTCGAATCTGCCGCCAGCATTGTTTTTGATCAGGCGGAAAACCGCATGCATACCATCAAAGCGGTGATGGTCGCGACGCTCAGTAAATAATTGATATTGTTATAAAGATGCCGGGAAATACAAACCATCCCGGCATCACATTATTTTATGCAGTGATAGGTTTATTATTCCACCCAAATTTTTCTATTGCTATACGTAAATTTTCCGGTGGATTTAGTTTATTTAAACGCTGTTCATTAATATATGGTAATACATTAACTCTCGATTTCAAGATAGTTTGCATCATTCTAAACCTAAGTTTTAATTCATTATTAATTTTTTCATTAATAACATCATTTGGTTGATTTTTCATAATCTCATCATTAGACTCTTTATTATTAAAATCATACCCCAACTTATCAAAATAAATCTTTTCACCCTCATAGCTATTAAGTAACTGAGGGAAATACCAATTAATCATCTCAGGATTTTTCATAAAAAAATCCTTCAGGAAAATATCATTTACTAAAATGTTGACAGGCACTTTATTAAATACAGACTCAACATTATTAAATATCCTTTGTATTAAATATGTTTTTTCTCGATTGCTTAAGTTAAAATCATTGACATATACAACCAACTTATTCCAAATCAACCCCTGTAATTCAGGGCTATTTTTATAGGGTTCTTTATCGAGATTGAAAAATAATGCCTCAGCTATTTTAGACTGATCGCTGCGAAGATTAATATGATTTATTACGGAGCATGCATGCTTTATCTTTTTTGTATCATCAGAATATTGCATGCTTTTATTAAAGCACCACTCCAGTATTCTTAAATCATAAATATATGGGAATTTTAAAAAAGTCTCCAGCATCGAATCGATGACCGGTGTAAGGTTAACCTTTGCATCATCTAAGGAATCAATAAGAATATGAGACAGGTTAATCATGATGTCATTAATTTCATTGTTACCTTTTTTGTGATTATCAATTCCGTGATCATTTGATTCGTAGAGCTTATCTATTTCTTCAAGTATACCATTTTCGCCCAGTAAGTATGAAATCGATTCACTACATACATGAGGCATTAATAGCAGATGTTCGTTCCTTATTGATAATAAGGCATTATTCAATGGTTTTTCTAATAAATCCGCAATCGTAGAATCAACTGAACCTTTACAACTCACCTGCGAATTATTTAAGTCCTGCGAGTTATTTAACTCCTGAGAATCATTTAACTCCTGCGAATTATTTAACTCCTGCGAATTATTTAACTCCTGCGAATTATTTAACTCCTGCGAATTATTTAACTCCTGCGAATTATTTAACTCCTGCGAATTATTTAACTCCTGCGAATTATTTAACTCCTGCGAATTATTTAACTCCTGCGAATCATTTAACTCCTGTATATTATTTAACTTCTGATGATTATTTAACTTCTGATGATTATTTAATAGACGCGCTATTTCCTTGTTAGCTTCGCGTTGGTAACACGCCAGAACCTTGTTAGTAATCAGGTGTAATGAACTATCATCTTTTCTTTCAAAAGACTTCCCTTCATAACGATTAGTCGAACCATCAGATTGTTTAAATATAATGACTGTATGTCCTTCACGAATCCCTTTAGTAGAAGCTGAGGCAAGTGTAATTTCTATCTTCACCTTAGATAAATCCGCTCGCTCCCCTTCAGGATTATTCATGTAAAACTTCATTTTTTCATTGCCATCAGTATCTTTAGAATAAGATGAGGACTCAATATGAGCCATCATATTTCTACCCGCTTCGTTGGAGCGTTTGCTAAAATCCACATAACCCAGGGTAAATATCTTTGCCAAAAACTCCAAAAATGCTCTAGGAGAAAGAATATTGCTTCTGCTATTCTGCCCCCCGGCAATTCGGGCAAAATCATTCATTCCCACATACCAGGTATCTAAGGCTTCATTTTTTTGTTTAAAATTGTCGGCTAATGTAATGTGTTGAGAATAATTCAAATCTGATATTTTGCTCATGACGAACTCCTTGAGTTAATAAGAACGTCTAAGCATTACAAATTTTACTCACAAAAAAATATCAAAAAACGCTCTTTTCACAAACTCGCCGTAAACCTGGAGTTATTTACGGCGAAAAGTCATCACGCCATCAGCATCTTCACTACTGCTTTGCGAACCTGGGCTGGTGCACCCACTGCGCACAGCGGTTTATGCACTTCCCCCGGATAAAACACAACAAAATCACCTTCATTTAGGATAACTGTTTTCTCATCAACGCCTTCCGGCAAAAATGCGATGTCTTTATCTGCTAACCAGTCGGTCTCCGGCGTACCTGCAGGTTGCGTGCTGAAGGTCATGCCTTCCTGACCTTTTAACACAATCTGAATGTCGAGATAGCGGGCATGGTACTCCGCACGGCGAGCTTCGTACGGCTCGGTCATATCTTCCGAGATAAGATAAAACAGACGATTGCCTTCGATATCGTGCTTGCCCTTTGGCGTTTCTGCCGTAACGTGTGCTTTGATATGCTCAATCGCCTGGCGTAACTCCTGGGGTAGCCACGGCTGAAGATTATGAATATTTCCGATGATCATCTTTTCCACTCCTTAATTAAAACAATGTTTCATTTCTATCGTTATACGAAAAGATGATCAATTCCGCCAGCCTTAACGCGTGAATTATTGTCTTATCACAACTTATCGGCAGGCGCGTTCCCGCCTTTCGGGTCAAGGCCAGCATCACTCCTTGAGAATAGTTTTTATCGCTTCCCCCGCCAGTGCAGCTGTTGCACAGAGTTGTTCGATGGAGTGCCCCTCCCGTGCCTTCGCAGAAAGCCCTGACATCACGGTACTCATAAAATCAGTCACACATTGTGCGCTTTGTGGATGCCGCCTGGCGATATAGTCATAAATGGTCGTTTCTGCGGCGTGATAATATTGAACGGCAATATCACGCGCTTGTGGATCATGACTATGAATACCTTCAAGAACCATACAGCCAGCGCAGCCGCCGTTTTGGCTATATCTGCGCGCCGCTTCTTTTAATACCTCAACCAGGCACTCGCCTACCGGACGATCATCACGAAGAATATCGGCAAGCGGAATAGCTTCCGTACCGACATATTCATTGAGTACACGGCTAAATAACCCAGCTTTACTGCCAAAAGCTGCGTAGAGGCTCGGGGGGTTAATACCAAGATAATCAGTAACTTCAGCAACACTGACAGCATCGAAACCTTTTTGGTGAAAAAGCACTTTTGCCGCAGAGACTGCCTGCTCAGGAGCGAAACGTCTGGGACGACCTAGAACGCGAGATTGTTTTTTAGTGACCATTACAAAACTTGTTGACAGAAAGTTAAAACAGTTTTGTAATGCATGTTACATAATAAATCAAGGAGTCCTTATGGGCGCTTTTACAGGTAAGACAGTTCTCATCCTCGGTGGCAGTCGTGGAATCGGTGCCGCTATCGTACGTCGTTTCGTCACTGATGGGGCCAATGTACGATTCACCTATGCGGGGTCGAAAGATGCCGCTGAACATCTGGCACAAGAGACTGGAGCGACAGCAGTATTTACAGATAGTGCTGACAGAGACGCTGTCATTGATGTCGTTCGTAAGAGCGGCGCATTGGATATCCTGGTGGTAAATGCAGGTATTGGCGTCTTTGGCGATGCCCTGGAATTAAATGCCGACGATATTGATCGCCTTTTCAAAATCAATATTCATGCTCCTTATCATGCCTCTGTTGAAGCCGCCCGGCAGATGCCCGAAGGCGGGCGCATCTTAATCATCGGCTCCGTGAATGGCGATCGTATGCCTGTTGCAGGCATGGCTGCTTATGCCGCCAGCAAATCTGCCCTGCAAGGCATGGCGCGCGGGCTGGCCCGTGATTTTGGACCGCGTGGGATCACCATTAACGTCGTCCAGCCAGGGCCAATTGATACCGACGCTAATCCCGCCAACGGGCCAATGCGCGATATGTTGCATAGTTTGATGGCTATCAAAAGACATGGGCAACCGGAAGAGGTCGCTGGTATGGTCGCATGGTTAGCAGGGCCAGAAGCCAGTTTTGTTACCGGCGCGATGCATACCATTGATGGCGCGTTTGGCGCATAACCGACTACGCTCAATTAAGCCCAGCCATTATCCATGATGTCTGGGTTTTGTTTACTCACGTCGTCCGCTAAAAGCGGCTCCCGGTAAAGAGAAATCTTCTGTTCATGTCGTAAATCTTGAGGATAACCAAATGGTAGAAAGAACCGCTGTTTTCCCTGCTGGCCGACATTCACTATATGCTGAGCATCGTTATTCTGCGGCTATTCGTTCCGGCGATTTGCTGTTTGTTTCCGGGCAAGTAGGAAGTCGAGAGGACGGAACACCAGAACCCGATTTTCAGCAACAAGTCAGACTGGCATTTGATAATTTGCATGCGACCCTGGCAGCTGCGGGATGCACTTTTGACGATATCATTGATGTTACGAGCTTCCATACCGATCCAGAAAACCAATTTGAAGACATCATGACGGTGAAAAATGAAATATTTAGCGCCCCACCTTATCCAAACTGGACGGCGGTGGGTGTTACATGGCTGGCAGGCTTTGATTTTGAAATTAAAGTGATAGCGCGCATCCCTGAGCAGTAAGCAATAGTGTTAGCCGTTCGCTTTCACACTCCGCCCTATAAGTCGGATGAATGGAATAAAATGCATATCTGATTGCGTGAAAGTGAAAAAGGAAAAAGCAGGGAATGTCTGCAATTATTGATACCGAAGGACAGTTCCCCTGCAGAATCACATCAAATAAAAATGCATATACTTTGACTTTTAATTCAAATAAACCGTTTGCGCTGACAAAATATTGCATCAAATGCTTGCGCCGCTTCTGACGATGAGTATAATGCCGGACAATTTGCCGGGAGGATGTATGGTTCAGTGTGTTCGACATTTTGTCTTACCGCGTCTGAAAAAAGACGCTGGCCTGCCGTTTTTCTTCCCGTTGATCACCCATTCCCAGCCCCTCAATCGAGGGGCTTTTTTTTGCCCAGGCGTCAGGAGATAAAAGATGGCTAATCCGCTATATCAGAAACATATCATTTCCATAAACGAACTTAGTCGCGATGACCTTAATCTGGTGCTGGCGACAGCGGCGAAACTGAAAGCAAACCCGCAACCAGAGCTGTTGAAGCACAAAGTCATTGCCAGCTGTTTCTTCGAAGCCTCTACCCGTACCCGCCTCTCTTTCGAAACTTCCATGCACCGCCTGGGTGCCAGCGTGGTGGGCTTCTCCGACAGCGCCAATACATCACTGGGTAAAAAGGGCGAAACGCTGGCCGATACCATTTCGGTTATCAGCACTTACGTTGATGCGATAGTGATGCGTCATCCGCAGGAAGGTGCGGCGCGCCTGGCCACCGAATTTTCTGGCAATGTACCGGTACTGAATGCCGGTGATGGCTCCAACCAACATCCGACGCAAACCTTGCTGGACTTATTCACCATTCAGGAAACCCAGGGGCGTCTGGACAATCTCCACGTCGCAATGGTTGGTGACCTGAAATATGGCCGCACCGTTCACTCCCTGACTCAGGCGTTAGCGAAGTTCGACGGCAACCGTTTTTACTTCATCGCGCCGGACGCGCTGGCAATGCCGCAATACATCCTTGATATGCTCGATGAAAAAGGGATCGCCTGGAGTCTGCACAGCTCTATTGAAGAAGTGATGGCGGAAGTAGACATCCTGTATATGACCCGCGTGCAAAAAGAGCGTCTGGACCCGTCCGAGTACGCCAACGTGAAAGCGCAGTTTGTTCTTCGCGCCAGCGATCTCCACAACGCCAAAGCCAATATGAAAGTGCTGCATCCGCTGCCGCGTGTTGATGAGATTGCGACGGATGTTGATAAAACGCCACACGCCTGGTACTTCCAGCAGGCAGGCAACGGGATTTTCGCTCGCCAGGCGTTACTGGCACTGGTTCTGAATCGCGATCTGGTACTGTAAGGGGAAATAGAGATGACACACGATAATAAATTGCAGGTTGAAGCTATTAAACGCGGCACGGTAATTGACCATATCCCCGCCCAGATCGGTTTTAAGCTGTTGAGTCTGTTCAAGCTGACCGAAACGGATCAGCGGATCACCATTGGTCTGAACCTGCCTTCTGGCGAGATGGGCCGCAAAGATCTGATCAAAATCGAAAATACCTTTTTGAGTGAAGATCAGGTAGATCAACTGGCATTGTATGCACCGCAAGCCACGGTTAACCGTATCGACAACTATGAAGTGGTGGGTAAATCGCGCCCCAGTCTGCCGGAGCGCATCGACAACGTGCTGGTCTGCCCGAACAGCAACTGTATCAGCCATGCCGAACCGGTTTCTTCCAGCTTTGCCGTGCGAAAACGCGCCAATGACATCGCGCTCAAATGCAAATACTGTGAAAAAGAGTTTTCCCATAATGTGGTGCTGGCCAATTAATTGCGGTTGGTAATAAAAGTCTGGCTCCCTATAATGAGCCAGACTTTTTACCGCTGTAATAAAGGAGAAATCATGAGCAAAACTATCGCGACGGAAAATGCACCGGCAGCTATCGGTCCTTACGTACAGGGCGTTGATCTGGGCAATATGATCATCACCTCCGGTCAGATCCCGGTAAATCCGAAAACGGGTGAAGTACCGGCAGACGTCGCTGCACAGGCACGTCAGTCGCTGGATAACGTAAAAGCGATTGTCGAAGCCGCTGGCCTGAAAGTGGGCGATATCGTTAAAACCACCGTGTTTGTGAAAGATCTGAACGACTTCGCTACCGTTAATGCTACCTACGAAGCCTTCTTCACCGAACACAACGCCACCTTCCCGGCACGTTCTTGCGTTGAAGTCGCCCGTCTGCCGAAAGACGTGAAGATTGAGATCGAAGCGATCGCTGTTCGTCGCTAATCTTGATGGAAATCCGGGCTATCATGCCCGGATTAAGTCTGATGACAAACGCAAAATCGCCTGATGCGCTACGCTTATCAGGCCTACGTGATTCCTGCAATTTATTGAATTTGTTGGCCGGATAAGGCATTTACGCCGCATCCGGCATGAACAAAGCTTACTTTGTCTGCAATCTGAATCGGGGCTATCGTGCCCAGTTTATTCTTTATTGCCAGCCGTAACGACGGCTATAGAACCCTTTCACCAACTGGGTTAATGTCATATACCCTGCCAGAATCGCAACCAGCCACGGGAAATAGCTTAACGGCAGCGCCTGTAATTGCAGATAACTGGCCAGCGGTGAAAACGGCAATGCGATCCCGACAATCATCACGATCACGGTCATGATCATTAACGGCCACGATGCACAGCTCTGAATAAACGGCACACGGCGGGTGCGGATCATATGCACAATCAGCGTTTGCGACAGTAAGCCCACCACAAACCATCCCGACTGGAACAGCGTTTGCGTTTCCGGCGTGTTGGCATGGAATACCCACCACATCAGGCAAAACGTCAGAATATCGAAGATCGAGCTGATCGGTCCGAAGAAGATCATAAAGCGCCCCAGATCCGCCGGATTCCAACGCTGCGGCTTTTGAATTTGCTCGTCGTCGACGTTATCAAACGGGATCGCCACCTGTGACACATCATACAGCAGGTTCTGAATAAGCAAGTGTAACGGCAACATCGGCAGGAAGGGCAAGAAAGCACTCGCCACCAGCACACTGAACACATTACCGAAGTTAGAGCTCGCCGTCATTTTGATGTATTTCAGCATGTTGGCGAAAGTGCGACGTCCCTCAATAACCCCCTCTTCCAGCACCATCAGGCTTTTTTCCAGCAGGATGATATCAGCCGCTTCACGGGCGATATCTACCGCGCCGTCCACAGAAATGCCGATATCCGCAGCGCGTAAGGCGGGCGCATCATTAATACCATCGCCCATAAAGCCAACCACATGCCCTTCGCGCTTCAGTAAGGTCACAATGCGTTCTTTATGCATCGGCGTCAGGCGGGCAAACAGCGTGGTGCGCTGTGCAAGATTTGCCAGTTCGTCGTCAGATAGCGTTTCAATATCACTACCAATGACCACCTCTCCCGCGTCCAGCCCCACTTCATGGCACACTTTCGCTGCAACTAACTCACTGTCGCCAGTAAGGATTTTTACGGTAATGCCACTCGCTTTTAATGCCTTCAGTGCCGGAGCGGTTGTCTCTTTTGGCGGATCAAGGAAAGCAATATATCCTTCGAGGATCAGGTCGGATTCATCCGCCCGCTGGTAATCTCCTTCACGCGCTGGCAGGTATTTCGTCGCCACCGCAACCACGCGCAGCCCCTGACGATTCAGCGTATCAGTAACCCGCTTAATCTTACGCAGCATGATGTCATCGAGCGGCACAATCTCGCCATTGTGACGCACCTGCGAACACACATTGAGGATTTCCTGCAATGCACCTTTGCAAACCAGCTGATGGTGCTCGGTATTTTCTGCCACTACCACCGACATCCGGCGACGCTCGAAATCAAACGGAATCTCATCAATTTTTTGCCAACGGCTGGCCAGCGAGCGCGCTGACTCTTCATCCGTACCTTCGAGCACCGCTGTATCGAGCAGGTTTTTAAGTCCGGTCTGATAATGACTGTTCAACCACGCGCTATGCAGCACGCGTTCGCTGGTTTTACCGGAGATATCGGTATGATTCTCCAGCACAATTTTGTCCTGTGTCAGGGTGCCGGTTTTATCAGTGCACAGAATATCCATTGCGCCAAAGTTCTGAATAGCATCCAGATGTTTGACGATCACTTTCTGTTTCGACAGCTTTACTGCGCCGCGCGCCAGCGTCGAGGTAACAATCATCGGCAACATTTCCGGCGTTAAGCCTACCGCGACCGAAAGCGCAAACAGTGCCGCTTCCCACCAGTCGCCTTTGGTGTAACCGTTGATAAGCAACACCACTGGAGCCATCACCAGCATAAAGCGAATCAGCAGCATACTGACGCGGCTGATCCCCTGCTGAAAGGCATTCGGCTCGCTTTCCTGCTCACTAACACGCCCCGCCAGTTGACCAAACCAGGTATTGGCACCTGTAGCAATCACCATTGCTTGTGCCGTGCCGCTCACCACGGTGGTGCCCATAAAACACAGGGTGTCGCACTCCAGCGGATTGCTGTGCTCCGGCTGGCGAGTGGTAGCGGCCTTTTCCACGGGCAGAGACTCACCGGTTAACGACGCCTGAGCGACGAACAGATCCCGCGCCTGCAAGATACGTAAATCTGCCGGGATCATATCTCCCGCCGCCAGTTTTATAATATCGCCGGGCACCAGCTGGTCGATCGGGATCTCCAGCCAGCCATTTTCGCCTTTGTCGTTAATTACGCGCAGCACCGTCGCAGTATTGCTGACCATCGCTTTCAGGGCATCTGCCGCTTTAGTGGAACGTGCTTCCTGAATAAAGTTCAGCAACGTAGAAATAGCGACCATTAGCGCGATAACGCCCGCGGCAAATAAATCTTCCGTGGCGTAAGAAATAGCGCCGAGAATGGTGAGTAAAATATTAAATGGGTTGCGATAGCAGACCCATAAATGTACCCACCACGGCGACGGTTGTTGTGCGGGTAATTTATTTTCACCATGTTGTTCGCGGGCAGATTCCACTTCCGCCTGATTTAACCCTTCCGGATGGGTGTCGAACGTTTTCCATAATTCTTCTTCGGGCATCACCGCCATTTTCAGGCAATGCGCACTTAAGGACGGCGGGACCGCCGTATTCACTGTCTGCTGCGCGCCAGGCAATGGATCGCGATGAACCAGACGGGAAGGTAAATGGCGAATGAGCCGGGTAAAAATTTCTTTAAACATAAGGAGTCCCTCCGCACTGTCTGAAACAGTACAGAAATGTCTTCAGGCGTGGCGAAGCCTTACCTGAAGGTAATAAAGCTGAGCAGGGACGTTAAAACGTCACGGCCTTACGCATCCGGTAACGCCGTGAAAAGACGGGCTTACCGGAAAAGTTTTAATCTCCGTCGAGGGAGAGGCGTGGGATCAGGTTCCATATAACCTCCGGTAAGTGAAAAAAGCGCCGCAAATAATAAGGAGAATCCAATAATATTCGTAGCATCTATGGCGATATAATACCTGCTGGCAACTAAACCAACGATAAACCAGACTTTACCCATTGCTGAATGCACGGGTAAAGTTAGGCTCAAATAATTAAACAACACGTTACAGGACAACAGGATGCAAAATCGGCTGACCATCAAAGACATCGCACGCTTAAGCGGCGTGGGGAAATCTACAGTTTCCCGGGTGCTGAATAACGAAAGCGGCGTGAGCCAGCGCACCCGCGAGCGTGTTGAAGCAGTGATGAATCAGCATGGATTTTCCCCTTCCCGCTCTGCGCGCGCTATGCGTGGGCAAAGCGATAAAGTGGTCGCCATCATTGTTACCCGCCTGGATTCGTTGTCAGAAAATCTCGCCGTTCAAACCATGCTGCCAGCGTTCTATGAACAAGGTTACGACCCAATCATGATGGAAAGTCAGTTTTCCCCACAATTAGTTGCCGAACATTTGGGGGTGCTGAAACGGCGTAATATCGACGGCGTAGTGCTGTTCGGTTTTACTGGCATAACAGAAGAAATGTTAGCCCACTGGCAGTCATCGCTGGTTCTGCTGGCGCGTGACGCAAAAGGCTTTGCTTCGGTCTGTTATGACGACGAAGGGGCAATCAAGATCCTGATGCAACGGCTGTATGACCAGGGGCATCGTAATATCAGTTATCTCGGCGTGCCGCATAGTGACGTGACAACCGGTAAGCGACGTCACGAAGCCTACCTGGCGTTCTGCAAAGCGCATAAACTGCATCCCGTTGCCGCTCTGCCAGGGCTTGCTATGAAGCAAGGCTATGAGAACGTGGCAAAAGTGATTACGCCTGAAACTACTGCGTTACTGTGCGCAACCGACACGCTGGCACTTGGCGCAAGTAAATACCTGCAAGAGCAACGCATCGACACCTTGCAACTGGCGAGCGTCGGTAATACACCGTTAATGAAATTCCTCCATCCGGAGATCGTCACCGTAGATCCCGGTTACGCCGAAGCTGGACGCCAGGCGGCCTGCCAATTGATCGCACAGGTAACCGGGCGCAGCGAACCGCAACAAATCATCATCCCCGCCACCCTGTCCTGATCGTTTCCTGAACGATAAATTGTGATCTTCGCTGCGTTTCGGGAACGTTCCCGTTTTTAAATTTTTCCGCGCAATATATTCTGCAGCCAACCAAAAATGTCATCTGCCATGGGGCTTTATGATGAGCAAAATAAACCAAACGGATATCGATCGGTTGATTGAACTGGTCGGCGGGCGCGGCAATATTGCGACGGTGAGCCACTGTATTACTCGCCTGCGCTTTGTCCTCAACCAACCGGCCAATGCCAGACCGAAAGAAATTGAGCAACTCCCCATGGTGAAAGGCTGTTTCACCAATGCCGGGCAATTTCAGGTGGTGATTGGCACCAACGTGGGTGATTACTATCAAGCACTGATAGCGTCAACCGGACAGGCGCAGGTTGATAAAGAGCAGGTAAAAAAAGCCGCCCGGCAGAATATGAAATGGCATGAGCAGTTGATCTCTCATTTCGCGGAGATCTTCTTCCCGTTGCTGCCCGCGTTGATTAGCGGCGGTTTGATCCTCGGTTTTCGCAATGTAATCGGCGATTTGCCCATGAGCAACGGTCAAACGCTGGCACAAATGTACCCTTCCCTGCAAACGATCTACGATTTTCTGTGGTTGATCGGTGAAGCGATCTTCTTCTACCTGCCGGTCGGGATTTGCTGGTCAGCGGTGAAAAAAATGGGCGGCACGCCGATCCTTGGTATCGTGCTTGGCGTGACACTGGTTTCCCCCCAGCTGATGAACGCTTATCTGCTCGGGCAGCAGCTGCCGGAAGTGTGGGACTTTGGCATGTTCAGCATCGCCAAAGTGGGCTATCAGGCGCAGGTGATCCCGGCACTATTAGCCGGGCTGGCGCTGGGCGTTATTGAAACTCGCCTTAAACGCATCGTGCCGGATTACCTCTATCTGGTGGTGGTGCCCGTCTGTTCGCTGATCCTCGCGGTGTTCCTCGCCCATGCGCTGATTGGTCCGTTTGGACGCATGATTGGCGATGGCGTTGCCTTTGCGGTACGTCACCTGATGACCGGCAGCTTTGCTCCGATTGGCGCGGCATTGTTTGGCTTCCTGTACGCCCCGCTGGTGATCACCGGGGTACACCAGACCACGCTTGCTATTGATTTGCAGATGATTCAAAGCATGGGTGGTACGCCAGTGTGGCCGCTGATTGCGCTGTCGAATATCGCTCAGGGCTCCGCCGTGATAGGCATTATCATTTCCAGCCGCAAGCACAATGAACGCGAGATCTCCGTGCCTGCGGCGATCTCCGCCTGGCTTGGGGTCACTGAGCCTGCAATGTACGGCATCAACCTGAAATATCGCTTCCCGATGCTGTGCGCGATGATTGGTTCTGGTCTGGCAGGATTGCTATGCGGCCTGAACGGCGTTATGGCGAATGGCATCGGCGTAGGCGGCCTGCCGGGAATTCTCTCGATTCAACCGAGCTACTGGCAGGTGTTTGCGCTGGCAATGGCTATCGCCATCATCATCCCGATTGTACTCACCTCGTTTATCTATCAGCGGAAATACCGCCTGGGCACGCTGGACATTGTTTAATTTTCTTCGGGGCGCAATTGCGCCCCCTCGCATTCGCAGGAATAACGTAATGACTAATCTTCCCCACTGGTGGCAAAACGGCGTTATCTACCAGATTTATCCAAAGAGTTTTCAGGACACCACGGGTAGCGGTACCGGCGATTTACGTGGCGTTATCCAACGCCTGGACTATCTGCATAAACTGGGCGTTGATGCCATCTGGCTAACCCCCTTTTATGTCTCTCCCCAGGTCGATAACGGTTACGACGTAGCGAACTATACGGCGATTGATCCCACCTACGGCACGCTGGACGATTTTGACGAACTGGTGACGCAGGCAAAATCGCGCGGGATTCGTATCATTCTCGATATGGTGTTTAACCATACCTCTACCCAACATGCCTGGTTTCGCGAGGCGCTGAACAAAGAAAGCCCTTACCGCCAGTTTTATATCTGGCGCGATGGCGAACCAGAAACGCCACCGAACAACTGGCGTTCAAAATTTGGCGGTAGTGCGTGGCGCTGGCATGCGGAAAGCGAACAGTACTATTTGCATCTCTTTGCACCAGAACAAGCGGATCTCAACTGGGAGAATCCAGCGGTACGCGCAGAGCTGAAAAAAGTCTGTGAGTTCTGGGCCGATCGTGGGGTCGACGGGTTGCGCCTGGATGTGGTGAATCTGATCTCCAAAGACCCGCGTTTCCCTGAAGACCTGGACGGCGACGGGCGTCGCTTCTACACCGACGGGCCACGAGCACACGAGTTTTTGCACGAGATGAACCGCGATGTGTTTACGCCACGCGGGTTAATGACCGTAGGTGAAATGTCCTCCACCAGCCTTGAGCATTGCCAGCGATACGCGGCACTGACAGGCAGTGAATTGTCGATGACCTTTAATTTTCATCACCTGAAGGTCGATTATCCCGGTGGTGAAAAATGGACGCTGGCTAAACCTGACTTTGTGGCGTTGAAAAAATTGTTCCGCCACTGGCAACAAGGAATGCACAACGTGGCATGGAATGCCTTGTTCTGGTGTAACCACGATCAGCCGCGCATTGTTTCTCGCTTTGGTGATGAAGGTGAATACCGCGTGCCTGCGGCAAAAATGCTGGCGATGGTGCTGCATGGCATGCAGGGAACGCCGTATATCTACCAGGGCGAAGAGATTGGCATGACCAACCCGCATTTCACGCGCATTACTGACTATCGCGACGTGGAGAGCCTCAATATGTTTGCCGAGCTGCGCAACGATGGTCGTGATGCCGACGAGTTATTGGCAATCCTCGCCAGTAAATCCCGTGACAACAGCCGCACGCCCATGCAATGGAGCAACGGCGATAATGCCGGGTTTACGGCTGGCGAACCGTGGATTAGCCTGGGCGATAACTATCAACAAATCAACGTAGAAGCCGCGCTGGCCGATGAGTCCTCGGTGTTTTACACCTACCAAAAGTTAATCGCACTACGTAAGCAAGAAGCCGTTCTGACATGGGGCAATTACCAGGATCTGCTGCCAAACAGCCCTGTATTGTGGTGCTATCGCCGTGAATGGAAGGGGCAAACCTTGCTGGTCATTGCCAACCTTAGCCGTGAGATCCAACCCTGGCAGCCAGGGCAAATGCGCGGCAACTGGCAGCTTGTGATGCATAACTACGAAGAAGCCTCACCACAACCCTGTGCCATGACTTTACGGCCTTTTGAGGCTGTCTGGTGGTTACAGAAGTAAATCTCCCCTAAGCCCCGGTAATGCCGGTCATTCCGGGGTTTTGTCTGTCAGCATGTTGTTTTTGTTGATTTTTCAACCAGCAAATTCATTAAAAAATTTACATAACGCTGTAGCGCCCGTCATCCGTACGCTCTGCTTTTTACTTTGAGCTACATCAAAAAAAGTTAAAACATCCTTGATGCAAAGCACTATATATAGACTTTAAAATGCGTCCCAGCCCAATATGTTGTATTAATCGACTATAATTGCTACTACAGCTCCCCACGAAAAAGGTGCGGCGTTGTGGATAAGCGGATGGCGATTGCGGAAAGCACCGGAAAACGAAACGAAAAAACCGGAAAACGCCTTTCCCAATTTCTGTGGATAACCTGTTCTTAAAAATATGGAGCGATCATGACACCGCATGTGATGAAACGAGACGGCTGCAAAGTGCCGTTTAAATCAGAGCGCATCAAAGAAGCGATTCTGCGTGCAGCTAAAGCAGCGGAAGTCGATGATGCCGATTATTGCGCCACTGTTGCCGCGGTTGTCAGCGAGCAGATGCAGGGCCGCAACCAGGTGGATATCAACGAGATCCAGACCGCAGTTGAAAACCAGCTGATGTCGGGTCCATACAAACAACTGGCTCGTGCTTACATCGAGTACCGTCACGATCGCGACATTGAACGTGAAAAACGCGGTCGCCTGAACCAGGAGATCCGTGGTCTGGTCGAGCAGACCAACGCCTCGTTACTCAACGAAAACGCCAACAAAGACAGCAAGGTGATTCCAACCCAGCGCGACCTGCTGGCCGGGATCGTGGCTAAACACTATGCACGCCAGCACCTGCTGCCGCGTGACGTGGTGCAGGCACATGAGCGTGGCGATATTCACTATCACGATCTCGATTACTCGCCGTTCTTCCCGATGTTCAACTGCATGTTGATCGACCTGAAAGGCATGCTGACCCAGGGCTTTAAAATGGGGAACGCCGAGATTGAACCGCCGAAGTCGATCTCTACGGCAACCGCGGTAACTGCGCAGATTATTGCTCAGGTCGCCAGCCATATTTATGGCGGCACCACCATTAACCGTATCGATGAAGTGCTGGCGCCGTTTGTTACCGCCAGCTACAACAAACATCGCAAGACCGCAGAAGAGTGGAACATCCCGGACGCCGAAGGCTACGCTAACTCTCGTACCATCAAAGAGTGCTACGATGCCTTCCAGTCGCTGGAGTACGAAGTAAACACCCTGCACACCGCCAACGGTCAGACGCCGTTTGTAACCTTTGGTTTTGGTCTGGGCACCAGCTGGGAATCGCGCCTGATTCAGGAATCGATCCTGCGTAACCGTATCGCAGGCCTCGGTAAAAACCGTAAAACTGCGGTGTTCCCGAAACTGGTGTTTGCGATTCGCGATGGTCTGAACCATAAAAAAGGCGATCCGAACTACGACATCAAACAGCTGGCGCTGGAGTGCGCAAGCAAGCGCATGTATCCGGATATCCTGAACTACGATCAGGTAGTGAAAGTCACCGGTTCGTTTAAAACCCCGATGGGCTGCCGCAGCTTCCTCGGCGTGTGGGAAAATGAAAACGGCGAGCAGATCCACGATGGTCGTAACAACCTCGGCGTGATCAGCCTGAACCTGCCGCGTATTGCTCTGGAAGCAAAAGGCGATGAAGCCACCTTCTGGAAGCTGCTGGATGAACGTCTGGTGCTGGCACGTAAGGCGCTGATGACCCGTATCGCTCGTCTCGAAGGCGTGAAAGCGCGCGTGGCCCCGATCCTCTATATGGAAGGTGCTTGTGGCGTACGTCTGAATGCTGACGATGATGTTTCTGAAATCTTCAAAAACGGTCGTGCGTCTATTTCGCTGGGTTACATCGGCATCCACGAAACCATTAACGCGCTGTTCGGCGGCGAGCATGTTTACGACAACGAGCAGCTTCGCGCGAAAGGTATCGCCATTGTTGAACGTCTGCGCCAGGCAGTGGATCAGTGGAAAGAAGAAACGGGTTATGGTTTCAGTCTCTACAGCACGCCGAGTGAAAACCTGTGCGACCGCTTCTGCCGTCTCGATACTGCTGAGTTTGGCGTGGTGCCGGGCGTGACCGATAAAGGTTACTACACCAACAGTTTCCACCTCGATGTGGAGAAGAAGGTGAACCCGTACGACAAGATCGACTTTGAAGCGCCTTACCCGCCGCTGGCGAACGGTGGTTTCATTTGCTACGGCGAGTATCCAAACATTCAGCACAACCTGAAGGCGCTGGAAGATGTCTGGGATTACAGCTATCAGCATGTACCGTATTACGGCACCAATACACCGATTGATGAGTGCTACGAGTGTGGCTTTACCGGTGAGTTCGAGTGCACCAGCAAAGGCTTCACTTGCCCGAAATGTGGTAACCATGACGCCTCCCGTGTGTCGGTAACTCGCCGCGTGTGCGGATATTTAGGTAGCCCGGATGCACGTCCGTTTAACGCTGGTAAGCAGGAAGAAGTTAAGCGCCGCGTTAAACATTTGGGGAATGGGCAGATAGGTTAATCTTCACTCTGCGCTAAGCAAATGCCGGATGCGGCGTAAACGCCTTATCCGGCCTACATTTGGCAACGGCTGTGTAGGCCTGATAAGACGCGACAGCGTCGCATCAGGCATTGATTACCGGATGCAGCCTACACGCGGACTGATAAGCCAGGCGAAATAATGAATTATCATCAGTACTATCCTGTCGACATCGTCAACGGCCCCGGCACTCGCTGCACCCTGTTTGTCTCCGGGTGTGTTCATGAATGCCCCGGTTGCTATAACAAAAGCACATGGCGGGTAAATTCTGGTCAGCCATTTACCAAAGCAATGGAAGACCAGATCATTAACGATCTGAATGACACTCGTATCAAACGCCAGGGGATTTCCCTCTCCGGCGGCGATCCGCTGCATCCGCAAAACGTGCCGGATATTCTGAAACTGGTAAAACGCATCCGCGCCGAGTGTCCGGATAAAGACATCTGGGTGTGGACAGGCTATAAACTCGACGATCTCAACGCTGCGCAAATGCAGGTTGTTGATTTGATTAACGTACTGGTCGACGGCAAATTTGTGCAGGATTTAAAAGACCCTTCCCTGATCTGGCGCGGCAGCAGCAATCAGGTGGTGCATCATTTGCGATGATAAGTTCCCTGTTACCTGAGTGCAGGCAACAGGGAAATGAGGAATTAACGATACTTCTGGTGATAGGCGTTGCGGGTCGTTTTCAGTTGCTCTGCGGCAGCCTGCGCTTCTTTTACTTTACCTTCATTTGCCAGCTTCAGCGCGTCGTCAATCTGACCAACCAGAATATCGAAACCGTGACGGAAGTCTTTCATTTCCGGGCTGTCCGGTGATTTATCTTCGAGCTTCGGCGGCGTTGCTTTTTGCGCATCCAGCGCTGCGGCGCGCATCTTCGTTAACGCGTCTTTGACTTGCGCCGCGTTATCGGCTTTTTCGACCACTTTTAAAGTGTCGTTGAGGGTTTCCATATTGTCTTCAAGATCAGCGGCAAACGACGCAGAACTGAATACCAACGAGGAGACTGCAAGAATAGCTAACAGGCTTTTACGCATTGCTCACTTCCTTTTTTATTTACACTTCATCCTTCACACTGCCTCATCGACGGCTACGCTCATTCGCCCGGGTCACGTACTGCGAGTACGCTCCCCGGCCCTCATTCACTTTCCGTCTCGATGCAGTGCGAATGATTTTGTGTAATTTTTTAGTTTATAGCGCGGCAGGTCGCGCCAGTTTTTTACTGCCCGGCGATTTTCATCTCCGGCAACAGCACAGAACCACACTGTATATTACTGCGTGTTTCAATATCGTTACCGACGGTGACAATATTGCGCCACATATCTTTTAAATTACCTGCGATGGTGATTTCACTAACCGGATACTGAATTTCGCCATTCTCTACCCAGAAGCCCGCAGCACCACGGGAATAATCACCAGTAATGGCACTCACGCCCTGGCCCATCAGCTCCGTCACCACCAGCCCGGTGCCCATCTCTTTGAGCATTTGTTCGAAGCTTAGCCCTTGTCCGGCAATCCGCCAGTTGTGAATACCGCCCGCATGTCCGGTGCTTTTCAGCCCCAGTTTCCGCGCCGAGTAGCTGGTCAGCAGCCACTGAGTCAGGATGCCATCTTTAATAATATCGCGACGCTCGGTGCGCACACCTTCGCTGTCGAATGGCGTCGACGCCAGCCCTTTCAGCAGATGCGGATGCTCTTCAATGGTCAGCCAGTCCGGCAGAATTTGTTTACCCAGCGAATCCAGCAGAAAGGTAGATTTACGGTAAACCGAGCCACCCGCTATCGCCCCCACCAGATGGCCAAAAAGCCCGGTTGCCACTTCATTGGCAAAAATGACTGGCGCTTTCATGGTGGAGAGTTTACGCGGTGACAGGCGCGATAAAGTACGGCGAGCACAGTCGGCCCCAACCCACTCTGGCGTTTGCAGATCGCTCATCGCACGACCAATGGTGTAGGCGTAATCACGCTCCATATCGCCATTTTCTTCGGCAATTACACAGCTGGAGAGTGAATGACGCGTAGAGCAGTAACCCTGCAACATGCCGTGGCTGTTGCCAAAAACTTTGACACCGTAGTGGCTGTTAAAACTGCCGCCTTCGGTATTGGTAATGCGTTTGTCCGCCTGCAATGCCGCCTGTTCTGCGCGGGCCGCCAGTTCAATGGCATCATCCGGGGAAACTTCAGCAGGGTGGAACAAGTCGAGATCTGGTGCGTCAAAGGCCAGCAGCTCTTTGTCTGCCAGGCCGGCACAGGGATCTGGCGAGGTATAACGGGCAATATCCAGCGCCGCCTGTACAGTACGGGCAATGGCCTGCGGGCTTAAATCGGTGGATGATGCGCTACCTTTGCGGTTCTGGTGATAAACAGTGATCCCCAGCGCGCCATCGCTATTGAATTCAACATTCTCCACTTCACCATAACGCGTGCTTACGCTAATGCCGGTGGTCTTGCTGACGGCAACTTCCGCACCGTCCGATTTGCCTGAGGCCAACTCCAGCGCAGTGGAAACTGCTTCTTCCAGAATCTTGCGCTGCGCTTCAACTTGAGAGATTACTTTCATTGCAAGTGCCATAATGTAGAGAGTTTCTCTGAAGTCTAACAGAGAACCGTTTTTCAGTGCGCATCTTAACTGGTAACATTAGCCTCTTTTTTTAAGGAGCCTGAGATGACTAAGCAGCCCGAAGACTGGCTCGACGACGTTCCCGGTGATGACATCGAAGACGAAGACGATGAAATTATCTGGGTCAGTAAAAGTGAAATTAAACGTGATGCCGAGGAGCTAAAACGCCTTGGCGCGGAAATTGTTGATCTGGGGAAAAACGCGCTGGATAAGATCCCGTTAGATGCGGATCTGCGCGCGGCTATTGAGCTCGCCCAGCGTATTAAGATGGAAGGTCGCCGCCGCCAGTTGCAGCTCATCGGTAAGATGCTGCGCCAGCGCGACGTAGAGCCTATTCGTCAGGCGCTGGATAAGCTGAAAAATCGCCACAATCAGCAGGTGGTGCTGTTCCATAAACTGGAAAACCTGCGCGATCGTCTGATCGATCAAGGTGATGACGCCATCGCTGAAGTATTGAATCTGTGGCCCGATGCCGATCGTCAGCAGCTGCGTACTCTGATCCGTAACGCGAAGAAAGAGAAAGAAGGGAATAAGCCGCCGAAATCCGCACGCCAGATTTTCCAGTATCTGCGCGAACTGGCGGAGAATGAAGGGTAATTTTCGTTGTTGATGTGAGTATGGTTTGCCGGATGCGGTGCACCTGTAGGCCTGATAAGACGCATCAAGCGTCGCATCAGGCACTATGCTCAAATGCCGGATGCGGCGTGAACGCCTTATCCGGCCTACGCACACTATATCAGGCTGAGGCCGAATTACTGCGCGGCTTCCGCCTTCTTCGCCAGACCATCCAGCAGTTTCTGATGGATGCCACCAAAACCGCCGTTGCTCATGACCAGAATATGGTCGCCAGGCTGAGCGGTTTTCACCACCATATCTGCCAGCGTATCCACATCGCCACTCCAGTGTGCAGGCTGAACGCAGGCTTCTGCCACTTCTGCCACCTGCCACGGAATATGCGCCGGTTGCAGCAGGAAGACTTCATCGGCACGACCTAATGAAGGTGCCAGATCGTCTTTGCAGATCCCCATTTTCATGGTATTCGAGCGCGGTTCCAGCACAGCAATAATGCGCGCCGTACCACCAACTTTGCCACGCAGCGCCGCCAGCGTTGCCAGAATCGCCGTCGGGTGATGGGCAAAATCGTCATATACCGTCACGCCATTCGCTTCACCACGCAACTCCAGACGGCGGCGAGCGTTAATAAACGAACCCAGCGCGTTAGCGGCATCTGCAGGCGCTACACCAACATGGCGAGCCGCTGCAATCGCCATCAGGCCATTGTGCATATTATGTTCGCCTACCAGCGACCATTTCACTTCGCCCACTTTTTCGCCATCAAGCAAGACTTCCCATTCGGAAGCATCGGTGGTCAGCTTTTTCGCCTGCCAGTGCCCCTGCTCACCCACCAGCTCCTGCTCGCTCCAGCAGCCCATCGCCATGGTCTGTTTCAGGTTGATGTCATTTTCCGGCCAGATAATACGGCCCTGCCCCGGAACGATACGCACCAGATGGTGGAACTGTTTCTGGATCGCTTTCAGGTCGTCAAAGATATCGGCGTGATCGAACTCAAGGTTGTTGAGGATCAGCGTACGCGGGCAGTAATGGACAAATTTAGAGCGTTTGTCGAAGAAGGCGCAGTCGTACTCATCCGCTTCGATAACAAAGAAGTCGCTTTCGCCCAGACGCGCCGAAACCTCAAAGTTCCCCGGCACACCGCCGATCACAAATCCCGGTTTGTAACCGCACTGTTCCAGAATCCAGGTCGCCATTCCCGCGGTGGTAGTTTTGCCGTGTGTACCGGCAACGGCCAGCACCCAGCGGTCGCGCAGCACAAAATCGTGCAGCCACTGTGGACCTGACATATAAGGGATGTTTTTTTCCAGTACCGCTTCCACACACGGATTTCCACGGGTCATGGCGTTGCCAATAATCACCAGATCCGGCTGCGGATCGAGCTGGCTGGCATCGTAACCCTGAATCAGCTCAATGCCTTGCTTCTCAAGTAAGGTGCTCATCGGCGGATACACATTGGCGTCCGAACCCGTTACTTCATGGCCTAACTGGCGCGCCAGCATCGCCAGACCGCCCATAAATGTGCCACAAATTCCTAAAATATGAATGCGCATACGTCACTATCCTTTTTTAATCTGCCGCTCATTTTACGCATATGTCGGGCAAGTGAGAAACGCATTTCAGGATAATCCGCAATTTGCTGGCGCGATTCACCTGAGCGCAACATTGAGATTATTTGTTAAGATTGTTGCGGTCGCTTTACTCCATAAACATTGCAGGGAAAGTTTTATGAAAACGTTAGGTGAATTTATTGTCGAAAAGCAGCACGAGTTTTCTCATGCTACCGGTGAGCTCACTGCTTTGCTGTCGGCAATAAAACTGGGCGCCAAGATTATCCATCGCGATATCAACAAAGCAGGACTGGTTGATATCCTGGGTGCCAGCGGTGCTGAGAACGTGCAGGGCGAGGTTCAGCAGAAACTCGACTTGTTCGCTAATGAAAAACTGAAAGCCGCACTGAAAGCACGCGATATCGTTGCGGGCATTGCCTCTGAAGAAGAAGATGAGATTGTCGTCTTTGAAGGCTGTGAACACGCAAAATACGTGGTGCTGATGGACCCACTGGATGGCTCGTCCAACATCGATGTTAACGTCTCTGTCGGTACCATTTTCTCCATCTACCGCCGAGTTACGCCCGTCGGCACGCCGGTAACGGAAGAAGATTTCCTCCAGCCTGGTAACAAACAGGTTGCGGCAGGTTACGTGGTATACGGCTCCTCTACCATGCTGGTTTACACCACCGGATGCGGTGTTCACGCCTTTACTTACGATCCTTCGCTCGGCGTTTTCTGCCTGTGCCAGGAACGGATGCGCTTCCCGGAGAAAGGCAAAACCTACTCCATCAACGAAGGAAACTACATTAAGTTTCCGAACGGGGTGAAAAAGTACATTAAATTCTGCCAGGAAGAAGATAAGTCCACCAACCGCCCGTATACCTCACGTTATATCGGTTCACTGGTCGCGGATTTCCACCGTAACCTGCTGAAAGGCGGTATTTATCTCTACCCAAGCACCGCCAGCCACCCGGACGGTAAACTGCGTTTACTGTATGAGTGCAACCCGATGGCATTCCTGGCGGAACAAGCGGGCGGTAAAGCGAGCGATGGCAAAGAGCGTATTCTGGATATCATCCCGGAAACCCTGCACCAGCGCCGTTCATTCTTTGTCGGCAACGACCATATGGTTGAAGATGTCGAACGCTTTATCCGTGAGTTCCCGGACGCGTAATCTCCTGCGCCTCTCCACACGGAGAGGCGTTTTTATCGCTGCGCAATGTTGACTCTTGTCACTGGCGAACTCTGACGATTCTCCCACAGCACCGTTAACCCACGCTGTAATGCTATAAAAATAAACAACAAAATACCGATGGCGATTTTCGTCCACCAGGAACTCAGCGTGCCGTCAAAGTTGATGTAAGTCTGGATCAGTCCCTGAATTGCCACGCCAAAAAGCGTCCCAAGCACCGTCCCGACGCCACCACTTAACAACGTACCGCCAATCACCACCGACGCGATGGCGTCCAGTTCCACACCTACGCCCGCCAGTGCATATCCGGCCTGGGTATAAATCGAGAAGACAATCCCCGCCAGTGTTGCCAGTCCGGTGGAGAGCATATAAATGCGAATAGTGGTGCTGCGAGTAGAAATCCCCATCAGGTTCGCCGACGTCGCGTTGCCGCCAATAGCGTACACCTGATTGCCAAAACGGGTACGATGCGCAAGGAAAATACCGATAACCACCACCGCCAGCATCAACAGCCCCATCGCACTAAGGCGACCGCCGCCGGGGATTTTCCACGCAAGGCTTGAGAGCGTGTCATAAATGGGATGGTTTATCGGAATCGACTCTTCCGAAACGAGATAGCTGACGCCGCGCAAAAAGAACATCCCCGCAAGCGTAATGATAAATGCCGGGATCTTCAGGGCGTCGATCAGAAGCCCCATAAATGCGCCGAAGGCACAGCCCATCACCAGCACTAGCGGAAACGCCAGCAGCGGCGAGAGGCCGAAATCGCCAACCACTTTTGCCAGAAACACGCCAGTAAAGGCGATCACCGAACCGACGGAGAGATCGATACCGCCAGAGAGGATCACAAAGGTCATGCCAACGGCGATTATCCCAAGAAAGGCGTTATCTGTCAGGATATTGCAGATCACTCTTGTGGAAGCAAAACCGGGAAACTGCGTCAGGCAGTAGAAATAGCCCAGCACAAAGACGCCGATGGTGATCATCAGTGGCAAATTACGTTTTATCATGGCTACGTACTCCTTTAATCAGACTGATAAAGCGTTGCGACTGAACAATCAGCACACAAAGCACCACCACCGCTTTTACGACCTGGTTCATCTCCGGCGGAAAGCCAGAAAGTAAAATTCCGGTGTTCATCCCCTGAATAATCAGCGCCCCCACTACCGAGAGCAGCAGGTTAAAGCGCCCGCCCATCAGCGATCCGCCGCCAATCACCACCGCGAGAATGGCGTCCAGCTCCAGCCATAATCCGGCGTTGTTGGCATCGGCACCGCGAATATCCGCCGCCACGATAATGCCCGCAATCGCCGCACACAGCCCGCTCAACACATAAGTGAGCATGACGATGATTCGCGTGTTTACCCCGGCATTTTTTGCCGCCCGAATGTTGATACCAACGGCTTCGATAAACATCCCCAGCGCCGTTTTGCGGGTCAACAGCCAGAACAGGAGAAGCGTCAGCACCGCGATAATGACCGGCGTTGGCAGGAACAACAGCGATCCGCTGCCAAACCATGAGAGATCCGGCGAGTTAAACGTGACGATCTGTCCGGAGGTGATCAGTTGCGCCACGCCGCGCCCGGCGACCATCAGGATCAGGGTGGCGACAAACGGCTGAATTTTGAGGATCGCTACCAGTATGCCGTTCCACAATCCCGCCAGGATGCCAGTGCCCAGGGCGCTTAACAAAACAATCGGCAGGCTGAATCCCGCGACCGTCATCGCAGCCGTTGTGGCTCCGGCGATAGCCATCACCGCCCCTACGGAGAGATCAATCCCACCGGTGGCGATCACCAGCGTCATACCAATCGCCAGTAACGCAACGGGAGCTGCGCGGTTAAGAATGTCGATAGGGCTACCGAACAAACGCCCATCCTGAAGCACCACCTGCCAGAAATGCGGAGCTACCAGGCTATCGACCAGCAGCACCAGCAATAGCGCCGCCAGCTGCGGCATTCCCGTTGGCCAGCGAAAGCGCCTTTTCGGCGGCGTAGTGTCCGGGAGAGATTGAGGCATCACACTGTTCTCCTTACGCCGCAATGGCGTTCATGATCGCCGGAACGGAAAGCTCTGCCAGCGGGATCTCCGCCACCTGTTTGCGATCGCGCATGATGATCACCCGATCGGCATAGCCCACCAGCTCTTCCAGTTCGGAGGAGATCACCAGCAGCGCCAGACCATCGGCGCATAGCGTTTCAATCAGGCGGATGATCTCGGCGTGGGCACCAACATCAATGCCGCGGGTTGGCTCATCGAGGATCAGAAATTGCGGTCGGGTCAGTAGCCAACGTGAAAGCAACACTTTTTGCTGATTGCCGCCAGAGAGAAATTCAATCGGTTGTTCAGTTGAAGGTGTGCGAATGCCAAGCTGGCGGATAAAGCGTTCGGCAATCTCTTGCTGCTCTTTGCGGGAAATGGGTCGTAGCCAGCCGCGCTGGGCCTGGAGAGCGAGGATGATATTTTCCCGTACCGAGGCGGCGGCGATGATGCCATCGGTTTTCCTGTCTTCCGGGCAGAAGCCGATGCCCAGTACCGAAGCCTGATGTGGCGATCGCAGGTTTTGCTGTTTGCCTTTGATCAACGCCGTGCCGCTGTCAGCAGGTTTGATACCGAAGATCACTTCGGCGGTTTCGGTACGTCCGGATCCCAGCAAGCCTGCCAGGCCGACGATCTCGCCGGGGCGTACTTCGAGATCAAACGGTGCGATCGTTCCTTTTTTGCCGTAATTTTTGAACGCGGCAACGGGTTTGTCGCTCAACAATGTTCGCCCGGCACGCTGTAGCGCGTGGGTATCCAGCTCGCGCCCCAGCATCATTTTTACCAGTTCGATCTGCGGTAGCTCGCGCGTTTCCCGACAGCCTACGAAACTGCCGTTGCGTAAGACGGTGATCCGATCGCTGACCTGATAGACCTGATCGAGAAAGTGAGTGACAAAGATCAGGCTGACGCCGCGATCGCGCAACTGACGCATCAGGCCAAACAGTAACTCTACTTCCTGGGTGTCGAGGCTGGCGGTGGGTTCATCGAGGATCAGCACTTTGGCGGAGAGATCGATAGCCCGGCAAATGGCGACGATTTGCTGCATCGCCACCGAAAAACGGTTAAGCGGTTCACGCACGTCGAGGGAGAAACCGTAAGATGTCATCAGTTCGGTGGCACGCTTTTCCATCTCTTTGCGGCGTAGAAAGCCGAAACGTTTGGGTTCGCGACCTATGAATAGATTATCAGCGACCGACATATTGGGTAGCAGGTTGACTTCCTGATAAACGGTTCCGATGCCGAGTTGTTGTGCATGGGCGGTATTTTTCGGTGAGATAGCCTGGCCTTCCAGCCAGATGGTGCCGCGATCGGCGTGGTATACACCGGTTAATGCTTTGATTAGCGTCGATTTTCCCGCCCCGTTTTCACCGAGCAGCGCCATGATTTCGCCACGGCGCAGGCTGAAATCAACGTTGTCTAACGCTTTGACGCCGGGGAAAAATTTACTTAATCCTTCGGTGCGGAGGATCTCCTGGTGTTGGTCGGTCGTCATGGTTTCCCCCGGTGTAAAGCGTGCTCCCAGTAGGCATGATAAGACGCGGTAAGCGTCGCATCAGGCTTCAGTGCACCATCGCCGGATGCGGCGCGAGCGCCTTATCCGGCCTACGAATCGGCATCAGGCATAGCAACCCTCAATACCCCATATTTTTCTTCTTCTCTAACTCTTCTTTTGCGGTATCAGGCAGATAAAGGGTGGATTTGGTCAGCGTCAGCTTTTCAGGCATGGTGCCGTCTTTTTTGTATTTCTCCAGCGCGTCGAAGGCGGGACCTGCCATATTCGGCGTCAGTTCAACACTGGCGTTCGCTTCGCCATCAATCATCGCTTTGTAGATATCGGGTACACCGTCAATGGAACCCGTGAGGATATCTTTGCCCGGTTTCAGGCCCGCTTCTTTAATTGCCTGAATTGCGCCAATCACCATGTCATCGTTATGGGCGTAAACCATGCAGATGTTTTTGCCGTTGTTTTCCGCTTTGATAAAGCTCTCCATAACTTCTTTGCCTTTACTGCGGGTGAAGTCACCTGACTGCGAGCGGATGATTTTGATATTTGGCGCATTCTTAATGGCTTCGGCAAAGCCTTTCTTACGGTCAATGGCGACGCTGGCCCCAACGGTGCCCTGCAGCTCCACCACGTTGCATGGTTTGCCATTCACTTCTTTTACCAGCCAGTCACCGATCAACTTACCTTCGAGGATGTTGTCGGCAGTAACGGTGGTCATATAGAGAGATTTGTCTTTCACATCGATGGAACGGTCGAGCAAGAAGACCGGGATTTCGGCATCTTTCGCCTCTTTTAATACCGGTTCCCAACCTGTCGCGACCACCGGAGCGATAAAGATCGCATCCACCCCTTGTGCAACGAAGGAACGTACCGCTTTAATCTGGTTTTCCTGCTTTTGCTGACCATCAGCAATTTTCAACGTAATTCCGCGTTTTTCGGCCTCACTTTTCGCTACATTGGTTTCTGCGGCGCGCCAGCCGGATTCCGATCCGACCTGCGAAAATCCAACGGTTAATGGAGCGGCCAACGCCATAGACGACATGGCTGCCGAGACTGCAGAGACTATAAGTAAGCGTTTCCACATAGGGTTGTCCTCGTCGGGGTAATTATTATTGGTTAAAAGATGTTCGCGAAAAAACTATAGACAATTCGTTATGTAACGGATTGCGTTACATCACACTTCAAAAAAGTAAATAAAACGTTAATCACAAGTTTGTAATCGCTTTCATCTCACTATGAAAAATGCGGCTACGGTTATGGATTTTCCTGCTCTGCATACCGTCTTAAAACTGGCGAAAAAGGAAAATGAAGACGAAAACAAGCGAAGACATTCGGCGCGAGTTGGCTATAATACTCGGCACTTGTTTGCCACATATTTTTAAAGGAAACAGACATGAGCTTACTCAACGTCCCTGCGGGTAAAGATCTGCCGGAAGACATCTACGTGGTTATTGAGATCCCGGCTAACGCAGATCCGATCAAATACGAAATCGACAAAGAGAGCGGCGCACTGTTCGTTGACCGCTTCATGTCCACCGCGATGTTCTATCCGTGCAACTACGGTTACATCAACCACACCCTGTCTCTGGACGGTGACCCGGTTGACGTACTGGTCCCGACTCCGTACCCGCTGCAGCCGGGTTCTGTGATCCGTTGCCGTCCGGTTGGCGTTCTGAAAATGACCGACGAAGCCGGTGAAGATGCGAAACTGATTGCTGTTCCGCACACCAAGCTGAGCAAAGAATACGATCACATTAAAGACGTTAACGATCTGCCAGAGCTGCTGAAAGCGCAGATCGCTCACTTCTTCGAGCACTACAAAGACCTCGAAAAAGGCAAGTGGGTGAAAGTTGAAGGTTGGGAAAACGCAGAAGCCGCTAAAGCTGAAATCGTTGCCTCCTTCGAGCGCGCAAAGAATAAATAAGTTCTTATAGCGCAATAACCCTGAACACCGGGCTTCGGTTAGTAAGGGTTTTTTTATGCCCGCGATAAATAAACTCTCTATTCCACTTTCATTATTCTCAGCGCTTGCAAGGCTTGAACGGTAAGAACAAGCAAACCCGACCACCATTTTGCTGTTCATAGCCACTTGCTGGAAGTTAGCCGACCTCACTCATACTCACCGTTCAAAGCGTGCCCCCGTTTTACCCCTGCACATTTGTGAACGCCAGCAGAGTTTTTTATGCGATTGCAGATATGGAAAGCGGCTCGGAGAGAAAAGCAAAAGATGGAAAAGTTACAAAAAAAAATCGCGAGATACATCGCATAAAACAACGCCACCCGAAGGTGGCGTGCTTTTATTATTACTTATCCCTGTCTAACCAGTCGCCGCTTTCAATTAGCTTTAATCCATCGACGGGTCGTTGATAAACGTACATCCATGCACTCCCGTACGGCGTCTGAATCAACTGGCGCGCGTATTCACCTCCCCTGGTGCGCAAGGCATCAAGTTCGGCCAGCGTGGCGTTGTCAATACGATAAACTTCACCGTGTACTGTTCCGTTCCCCGGAACTGCGCCTGGATAGTGGCCCAGGCTATACAACTGGTAGTTATCGATACTGAAATCGCCCAGTAACTGGGCATTGGTCATCCAGTGACTGTTGCCTTGTTTGTGGCGTAAACTGCCGTAGACAAATATTCGCATTGCTAAAACTCGAACTGATAGAGCAAATCCAGTGCCTGGTCTACACCAGACACGGCTTCCAGATATAGCTTAGGCATCAGGCGATAACGTAACGTGAGTGTTGCTATAGAGTCAAATATACCCACGCCGTATTTCACTTGCAGACCTGGCAATACATAGCCGCTGACCACTACCTGGGAGGAGTCGCCTACTCCCTGGGTGTCGAGCGCTAAATTGCTTACGCCAAACGTCTCGCCGATTTTACCCACAATCTGGCCACTTTGCGCAACCCCCAGGCCAATCAGCATTGAGGTCATCGCCGCACTGTCGCTCTGATCGCTCTCCAGCCCTTGTCCACGTAGCAAATAAGACAATGCAGCTTGTTGCGACATAGCCGGGTCAGAGAAGATCTCCGCTTTCGGTTCGTCCGCCAGACCAGTGACGCGAACTCCGGCGATTACGTCGTCTTCTGTAGCATCCGGGTTACGAATAGCTTCAATATTAAGATACGGTTGATCTGGCGGACCAGAGAACAGTAGCTCACCCTTACGCACAATCAGATCCTGACCATAGGCATGGAAGCGCCCTTCAGGGATGTTGATCTGCCCGTTCAGGCCCAGCCCTTGTTTGTCCTGAACGACGTTAAGATCGCCCGTCAGCCGCGCTTTCAGGCCAAAGGCGTCAATGCGCACATTGTTGCCAACGTGGACAATCAGGTTACTGTTAATCGGAATCGACGCCGTTTTCGGCTCTTCCGGTTGCAGGTTATCGTTAAGCATCACCACATCGCTGGAGACGCCTACTGCGCTTTCCGGCAGATCGTGCACCACGATGCGCGCCCACGGGACATCCACGCGACCATCGAGGGTAAACAGGTTTGGTGTAGCCTCGAATACAACATCTGGCGATACATCCATTCGTACCATCGGCGGCACGGTGATCCGCACTTTACTGCCTTTCGCCGTTACTCGTGCCCGCCAGTTTTCAATTTGGCTCCAGTCGGCATCACCGTTCAGGTAGATTTCACCCTGCTGGGTCCGTACTGTACCGGCAAGCGTCGAGCGCATACCGTTAAAGTTGACCGCAAGCTGGCTCGGCTGCATATCAAACGGCATAAAGTTGCCGTCGATATCCACACCCGTAACCTGAAGCTGACCAAACAACTGCGGGCTTTGCACATCACCACCCAGACGCAAGTTGGCACTCACCATCCCCGCTGCTTTTTCCCCACGGGTAAAGATGGGGTTTATCATCGCAAGGTTGAAGTTACGGATATTGACGTTGCCACCAAGATTACGGCGGCCTTGCGGATCGGTCACCTGCACCTGTCCATCAAACTGGCCGTTATTGGTCAGGCGGATGGTCCAGCCCAATTCGGCACGGTTGTTACGCAATTCCGCCGTCAGATTCAGTGTCTGAAACGCCACCGGCAGCGCCGCATCGTTGACGGTTTGCGTTACCTGCACGTTACGCCCCGAAAGGGTGATACTGCCCTGCGGCAGCCCCTCTTTCGTGGTGTCCCAGGCAACATCCGCTTTACCCGTGAAGATACCGCTGGCCTGAGTGGTTTCTGGCATAAACGGTTTCAGCATGGCGAGGTCGAAGCGGTTGAGATTCACCACCGCACGCCCTTCGGCCCCCGCATCGATAGTTTGCGGCACGCACAGTTCCGCATTCGGGTTAAGCCAGCAGTGTGGCCCGATGCTGATTTTTTGCTCCTTATTGCGGTAATCCAGCGCAATATCGCGGGTCAGCGACCACGGGCCGACCGGCGTCTGGAAGCGGGTATTGCTAAGAGTTCCCTTCCAGCGTTCTTCTTTGCGATCAAAACTTCCTGCCAGATTAAGCTGCCCGGAGACAGGCTCGCCCTGAATCCGCAACTGTAGCTCGTGCTGCTTTTCGCTGCCTTTGGCATTCAGGGTGACGAGGTTGATATTTACATCCGGCTGCGAAATTTGCTCAACGCGTACGTCGAGTTTCCCGGCGATCTGATCGGTGGATTTAATGTCGCCTTCCACGCGAACCTGCGCCACGGAAAGTTCCTGCCAGCGCAGGCCGCGCGCGGTGATATCTGCCAGTAGTTGTGGCGCTTCCACCGTGCCGCGTACTTTCACCAGCCCTTTCGCTGTACCGCCAAGCCCCGGCAGCGCGTTATCCAGCCCCGGCGCGTTGATGGTGGCATCAAGATTGAGATCTTTTACCCCCAGCTCGCCTTTCACTTCGGCACTGTTTGGCCCGAGTTCCAGATGAAGCCCAGGGATCATCCACTGCATATAACTGTTGCCTTTCAGCGTACCGTCAACGTTCACTTTGTTCTGTTTGACGTTACCGGTCAGCTTCAGTTCTGGCACCTCCATCTGCCAGGTGCCGCCGTACAGGCTACCGCGGGTTTTAATCAAGCCATTGAGTTTCGACGGCCACTCCGGGAACTCTTTGGCGGTGTTAATGCCATTAAGCGTTAGCTCACCGCGCCAACTAATGGCCTGCTGCCAGTCGAGCAACGCCTTGAGTTCAGTTTTCCCTTCCAGCGCCGCGACGGTGAGTTTGTCGAGATTGACCTGCTGTTCATTACCTTTGGCATCAAGGGTAATGGTGGCTGGCGGGATCTCCTGTCCCTTCACTGCCGTACGCATAGAGAGCGTGTAATCGGTCATTTTGCCGGTAAGTTTCAGTTTCAGATCATCCGCCTGATACTGCTTCTCACCAGTGAACGGCCAGTAAAGCTGTTTGCTGTTCACTTCCACGTTGAGCGGCAATCCGGCTTCCGCCAGTCGCGTCTGGGCGCGTAAATCCATATCCACCGGACCGGAAAGATTAACGCCAATCTCCAGCTGTTCGCGCAGCGCGCCACCCACTTTTAGCTTCACTTTTTCACCTTTCAACGGCTCCACGTTCAGTGTGCTGTTGAGGGTGATATCCACCGGCCAGTTGTCTGACAGCTGCGCCGTGCCGCTGGCGTTGACGATCCCCTGGTTGGAATCGATATCCAGGGCGTCCAGTTTAGTATTGCCGTCAATGCTGCTCACTTTCAGCAGCATGGTGCGCACGGTGATGTCCGTGTCGCCCGTCACGCGTAACTGCTCGCCTTTAAACTCTTCAATGTTCAGGTTAAGCGGCAAATGCACGTCGGTCATTTCCGGCAATACCGGGCGAGAAAAGAGATCTTTCAGCGTTTCGCCGAGCGGCTTTTCCTCCGGCTGCGGATTTTCAATTTTCGGTTCGACCACTTCTTCCTGCGCCACTTCCGCCACTTTCGGCAGAGCAATCAGCAGGCCTTTCAGCGACGTCGGTTTCAGGGTCAGGGTTTTCTCCTGCCAGTTCAGGCCGGAGGTGAAGTCCATCACCGACACCGTGGTGTCATCAATCTTGATGTTGACGTTGTCCAGCGCCACCCGTGTCAGGGTGATGGGATACGGCGTGGAGAGATCCAGCGGACCGCTATCTTCCTCTTCTTCAACCTGTTCAGAAGGAGGCATTTTTTTACTGTCGATGTTGACCTGAATGTCTTTCAGCGCCAGGTCATTAATACAAACGCTACTGTTCCACAGGCACTCAAGCCCGACCGCCAGATGCAGATTGCCCGCTTTTACCGCCACGCCTGGCTGCTCATAACGAACGTCAGACAAGGTGAGATCGCGCCAGCCGCCGGTGACCTTGCCAATATCCAGTCCTGGCACCCAGCGATCCGCCGCTTTAAATACCAGATGCAGGCCGCTGGTGGTGCCCACCAGAAACGCCACCGATCCCAGCAACAGTAAGATAACGATAACCACGCCGAGGCTGATTTTTTTCCATAAACTCATAATTCTGGCCCCAGACCGATGTAAAACTGTAACCCGTGCTCGTCTTTATCCGCGACCGGTACGGCAAAATCGAGTTTGATTGGCCCGACCGGCGATTCCCAGCGTACGCCGACCCCGGTACCGGTTTTAAAGTCGCTGCGGCGAATATCGCTTACCGCTTCGCCACTATCGACAAACACCGCGCCCCACCATTTTCCGGTCACGTTGTACTGGTATTCCAGCGATCCGGTTATCAGCTTCGAGGCCCCTTTCAGGTCACCGTTGGCGTATTTCGGGGCGATAGATTTGTATTTGTAGCCGCGAATACTGCGATCGCCCCCGGCGAAGAAACGCAGATCCGGCGGTACTTTGTCGAAATCACCCGTTTCAATCCAGCCCAGCGTGCCGCGTGTCACAAAACGATGGCGATCGTACAGTGTGCGGATCCAGACGTTCTGCGCCTGGAAAACGGAGAAATCGACATCTGAGCCCCAGGCCGTGTTGGAGTAGTCGATAGAGTAGCGTTGCGAGTCGCCCCAGGTTGGCATCAGGCCACCACGAGAACGCGTGCGGCTAATCATCACCCCAGGATAAAACAGCATCGTGGTGTTGGTAATTTCACCCTGGGTAAAGTGGTCGAGGCTCCAGCGCAGGTTAATGGCACGCTGCCAGCCGCTGGAGAGATCCCAGTAGCGAGAAGCCACCAGCGTAGTGGAGTCAGATTCGGTATCGTTCAGGTCAGTGCGCTTAAAACCGCCCTGCACCAAATAATATTGTTCCAGTGGATTCTTCAGCAGCGGCATTTTATAGCTGAAGTCGAGGGTCTGTTCCGGCGCGGAAATACTGGTACTGGTGGTCAGACTGTGACCATAAGAGTTCATCCACGGCTTTTTCCACGTCGCTTTCACGCGCGGTCCCACGTCCGTAGAGTAACCGACCCCGGTTTCGATGGTGTTTTCAGTTCGCGGCGAAACCACGCCCGTCAAGGGTAATACTTTCGTTTCGCGCGCTTTATCAAATTGTGGAGCCACCACCACCGAGTTAAACCAGCCGGTAGCAGAAAGTCGGCGGTTCAGTTCCGCCAGATCTTTCGATTCGTACTCATCGCCCTCTTTAAACGGCACCAGATTTTGCAGGTATTCATCGCGGATTTGTGATCCTTCAAAGGTCACATGCCCAAAGCGGTAACGTTCGCCACTGTTATAATCAATATCCCAGAAGGCTTTATGCAGGCCGAGCGCAATGCCCAGCTGCGCTTTGGTAAATTCGCTATCGAAATAACCTTTACGCAACGCAATGCTGGTTAAGGACTTTTTGAAATTTTCATAATCGCCCTGGTTCAGCACCGTGCCAATAGCCGGGCGAGTATCGAGCAATTTCAAATAGTCTTTATCGGTCCGCGCGCCGCCGCGCAATACCACATCGGTGCCGCCAATTAACACCGGCACACCTGGCGTGACTTTGGCGATCAATACCTGCCGCCCTTTCTTTGGCGGTGGACGGAGATCAAATTCAATGGTCGGCTGGTAATAACCCAGCGCTTTCAGACCTTCACGGATGGCATCATCGACGCGTGCGCGAAAGCGACGGTCTGGCGTCACTTCATCACTTTCAATCGTAGAAAGCTGCGCACGAACGTTCTTTTCCAGCTGTCCCGATAACCCCTCGACCTGTAGACGGACGTTCGCGGCGACGGCAGATCCGCTTAAGCAGAGTAAGCTTACACAGCATAACTGTCGGATATAGCGCACATTTTCTCCTGAATATCCTTTTTTCCTGCCCCTGGAACGCCGTTAAACGGCTTAACAAAAATCCAGTAATATGGATTAAAAAGCAGACTAAACCCCAAATATTTCTTATGTTTTACTTTAGACCTATTCACGGTGGTTATTGTGTGCAAATACGCCTCTTGTTACAACCTTAACCCCAATGACCGATTTTCGGGAGAGCGACACCATGAGTTTATTTGATAAAAAGCATCTGGTTTCCCCCGCCGATGCCCTGCCTGGACGTAACACCCCGATGCCCGTAGCCACGCTGCATGCGGTCAACGGTCACTCAATGACCAATGTACCTGACGGAATGGAGATTGCCATTTTTGCGATGGGTTGTTTCTGGGGTGTGGAGCGTCTGTTCTGGCAGTTACCCGGCGTTTACAGCACCGCCGCAGGCTATACCGGCGGCTATACGCCAAATCCGACTTATCGGGAAGTGTGCTCCGGTGATACGGGTCATGCCGAAGCGGTACGCATTGTTTACGATCCTTCCGTCATCAGCTATGAGCAGTTGCTACAGGTATTTTGGGAGAATCACGATCCCGCCCAGGGAATGCGTCAGGGCAATGACCACGGCACGCAGTATCGTTCAGCGATTTATCCGCTGACCCCAGAACAGGATGCCGCAGCTCGCGCCAGTCTGGAACGTTTTCAGGCGGCGATGCTTGCCGCCGATGATGATCGTCACATCACCACGGAAATCGCTAACGCCACACCGTTTTATTATGCCGAAGATGACCACCAGCAATATCTGCATAAAAACCCGTATGGTTACTGTGGAATTGGCGGAATTGGCGTCTGTCTGCCACCGGAAGCATAGCGTTACGGGTACAAATGTAGATTGTTGATAAAGTGCGCTTTATTTATGCCAGATGCGGCGTAAACGCCTTACCAGGCCTACAAAATCGTCCAAATTCAATATATTGCAAGGACTGCGTAGGCCTGATTGGCATAGCGCATCAGGCAGTATTGCATTTATCAGCAGTCTGAATTTTAACCCTCTGGCGACTTTACAGTACCTTACGCTATACTAGCCACTGAAAATGCCGGTTCACTTTCTTCGAATCGGCTTTCAATGTGTATTTCACACAAATTAATCAACTTCCCCTTCCGAGGATCTGGCCTGAAAGGTCGGATAAGATATGTTAAACAGTATTTTAGTCATACTCTGTTTGATCGCTGTAAGTGCGTTCTTCTCGATGTCCGAGATCTCGCTTGCCGCCTCACGCAAAATCAAACTTAAACTGCTGGCTGATGAAGGCAATATAAATGCCCAACGCGTTCTGAATATGCAGGAAAATCCCGGCATGTTCTTTACCGTGGTCCAAATCGGTCTGAACGCAGTGGCGATTCTCGGCGGTATCGTCGGTGATGCGGCATTTTCTCCAGCTTTTCACAGCCTGTTCTCCCGCTATATGTCGGCAGAACTCTCTGAGCAACTGAGCTTTATTCTCTCTTTCTCGTTAGTGACTGGCATGTTTATCCTGTTTGCGGATTTAACCCCGAAACGCATCGGTATGATTGCGCCAGAAGCGGTGGCTTTGCGTATCATCAACCCGATGCGCTTCTGCCTGTACGTTTGCACCCCGCTGGTGTGGTTCTTCAACGGCCTGGCGAACATGATCTTCCGTATTTTCAAACTGCCAATGGTACGTAAAGATGACATCACTTCTGATGACATCTACGCGGTAGTGGAAGCCGGTGCGCTGGCGGGCGTGTTACGTAAACAGGAACACGAGCTGATTGAAAACGTCTTTGAGCTGGAATCCCGTACCGTTCCGTCTTCAATGACACCGCGTGAAAACGTGATTTGGTTTGATCTCCACGAAGATGAGCAAAGCCTGAAGAATAAGGTGGCGGAACATCCGCACTCTAAGTTCCTCGTCTGTAATGAAGATATTGACCACATCATCGGTTATGTCGATTCTAAAGACCTGCTGAACCGCGTGCTGGCTAACCAAAGCCTGGCACTGAACAGCGGCGTACAAATTCGCAACACGCTGATTGTGCCGGATACGTTAACCCTTTCAGAGGCGTTGGAAAGTTTTAAAACCGCAGGTGAAGACTTCGCGGTGATCATGAACGAGTACGCGCTGGTGGTGGGGATCATCACCCTCAACGACGTGATGACCACGCTGATGGGCGATCTGGTCGGTCAGGGGCTGGAAGAGCAGATTGTCGCCCGTGATGAGAACTCATGGCTGATTGACGGCGGCACCCCAATTGACGACGTCATGCGCGTGCTGGATATTGACGAGTTCCCGCAGTCGGGCAACTACGAAACCATCGGAGGCTTTATGATGTTTATGCTGCGTAAGATCCCGAAACGCACCGATTCGGTGAAATTCGCCGGCTACAAATTTGAAGTGGTGGATATCGATAACTACCGCATCGACCAGCTGCTGGTGACCCGGATCGACAGCAAGGCCACCGCCCTTTCGCCAAAACTGCCTGACGCTAAAGATAAAGAAGAAAGCGTCGCGTAACCCCCAGAAACATCAACGGCTCCTGAATCAGGAGCCGTCTTATTACTGCATAGCACTTTGGTTAAGCCATCTCTGTTTGCAGACGCATAACCTGACGGTTAACTTCGGACATCACTGACAAATGCAGCTTATCCTTCACTTTTGGGATAAGAATCTTACCCTTATCAAATTCAAAAGCGCCAACGTCCTTGATGTATAACCGTCCACGGAACAGGATCTTTACGTACTTCGCCACCTGAAGTGGGTTGTACCGTTGGAAAATTTTCATTGTTATCTCCTGCTGAGTATTACGCCTGTGCGGTGCCACAATCGGCCCAACTATTATGAGGCGCAAATTTTAATGCCTAGTGACTATAGACTATCCGGGCAATGTTTCCACCGCGTATAACTTTTTTTACCTAAAGGTTACAATTATTCAGAATTATCTTTTTACCGAAGCGCGGTCTTCAGTATAAGCATTCATTTTTCATATGATTTGTGCGCTTGACCGCAAACTGGCATCACACTTGCGGGAAATTCGATAAATAGCACATATGATTAAAACTCAGACCCAAGTGGTCGGATCACCTGCATATCATAAGAAGGAAACACCATGACCCTACGCAAGATTCTGGCACTCACCTGCCTGCTGTTGCCGATGATGGCTTCCGCACATCAGTTCGAAACCGGTCAGCGAGTGCCGCCGATTGGCATCACCGATCGTGGCGAGTTGGTGCTTGATAAAGATCAGTTTAGCTACAAAACCTGGAACAGCGCGCAGTTAGTGGGAAAAGTGCGAGTACTGCAACATATTGCTGGTCGCACCTCTGCAAAAGAGAAAAACGCGACGCTGATTGAAGCGATTAAATCAGCGAAGTTACCGCACGATCGTTACCAGACCACCACCATTGTTAACACCGACGACGCAATTCCGGGTTCCGGCATGTTTGTGCGCAGCAGTCTGGAGAGTAATAAAAAGCTTTATCCCTGGTCGCAGTTTATTGTTGATAGCAATGGCGTCGCACGCGGTGCCTGGCAGCTGGATGAAAAAAGTTCCGCTGTAGTGGTGCTGGATAAAGACGGTCGCGTGCAATGGGCCAAAGACGGGGCGCTCACACAGGAAGAGGTGCAGCAAGTGATGGACCTGCTGCATAAATTAATTAATAAATAGACACTCTGAACCCCGGATTCAGGAACGACTCGCGCGGAGTGTAATCCAGCGGTTTACCCTGCCAGTCGTGAACGTGCGCTCCGGCAGCCGCAGCCACAGCATGACCAGCGGCGGTATCCCAAATATTCGTTGGCCCGAAACGCGGGTACAGCTGCGCCTGTCCTTCCGCCACCAGGCAGAATTTCAGCGAAGAGCCGATGGACGTGGTCTGATGTTCGCCAAGCTGTTGCAGATACTCTTTCAGCTCCGCATCTGCATGGGAACGGCTGATAACCACCAGCGGCGGGCGCGCATCGCGGACCTGAATCTGCTTGCGCACACCGCACTCTTCTTTCCACGCTTTGCCTTCTGCCGCGCTGTACATTACGTTCATTACCGGCGCATACACCACACCTAAAATCGGTTTGCCATGGTCAATGAGCGCAATGTTAACGGTGAATTCGCCATTACGTTTAATAAACTCTTTAGTACCATCCAGCGGGTCTACCAGCCAGTAACGCTGCCAGTGCTGACGGACTTCCCAACCGGGAGGATCTTCTTCAGAAAGGACCGGAATATCCGGTGTCAGCGTACGTAAACCGTCCATGATAACGGTGTGTGCGGCAATATCCGCTGCCGTTACCGGAGAATTGTCCGCTTTGCTGACGACGTCCATCGGTTTCGTCCCGTCGTAGACCTGCATAATGGCATCGCCTGCATTCCGTGCAAGCTGGCATACTTGATCTAACATTTCTCCACCTCGTCTCTGTGAGCGGTGTTAACTTATTGTTTTACTTATACCCTATCGTTAATGAATGCGCCAACTGTGATAGTGTCATCATTTTCAAAGCGTAAAATTGTGGCATTCTTCACTGTTCTATAAGTAAGACGTTTATTCTCCCTTTTCTTTCGTATTCCCGATGATAAAAGGATGTCCCTGATGATTAAGTTTAGCGCAACGCTCCTGGCCACGCTGATTGCCGCCAGTGTGAATGCAGCGACGGTCGATCTGCGTATCATGGAAACCACTGATCTGCATAGCAACATGATGGATTTCGATTATTACAAAGACACCGCCACGGAAAAATTCGGACTGGTACGTACGGCAAGCCTGATTAACGATGCCCGCAATGAAGTGAAAAACAGCGTACTGGTCGATAACGGCGATTTGATTCAGGGGAGTCCGCTGGCCGATTACATGTCGGCGAAAGGATTAAAAGCAGGTGATGTTCATCCGGTTTATAAGGCGCTGAATACGCTGGATTATACGGTCGGTACACTCGGCAATCATGAATTTAACTACGGTCTGGATTACCTGAAAAATGCGCTGGCGGGAGCGAAATTCCCTTATGTAAATGCCAACGTCATTGACGCCAGAACCAAACAGCCAATGTTTACACCGTATTTAATTAAAGATACCGAAGTGGTCGATAAAGACGGAAAAAAACAGACGCTGAAGATTGGCTATATTGGCGTCGTGCCGCCGCAAATCATGGGCTGGGATAAAGCTAATTTATCCGGAAAAGTGACGGTGAATGATATTACCGAAACCGTGCGCAAATACGTGCCTGAAATGCGCGAGAAAGGTGCCGATGTCGTTGTCGTTCTGGCGCATTCCGGGCTGTCTGCCGATCCGTATAAAGTAATGGCGGAAAACTCAGTTTATTACCTCAGTGAAATTCCGGGCGTTAACGCCATTATGTTTGGCCATGCTCACGCCGTTTTCCCGGGTAAAGATTTTGCTGATATCGAAGGGGCTGATATCACCAAAGGCACGCTGAATGGTGTTCCGGCGGTAATGCCGGGCATGTGGGGCGATCATCTTGGTGTGGTCGACTTACAACTCAGTAATGACAGCGGTAAATGGCAGGTGACGCAGGCGAAAGCGGAAGCACGACCGATTTACGACATCGCTAATAAAAAATCCCTCGCGGCGGAAGACAGCAAGCTGGTAGAAACACTCAAAGCCGATCACGATGCCACACGCCAGTTCGTCAGCAAGCCAATCGGTAAATCTGCCGACAATATGTATAGCTATCTGGCACTGGTGCAGGACGATCCGACCGTGCAGGTGGTGAACAACGCGCAAAAAGCGTATGTCGAACATTACATTCAGGGCGATCCGGATCTGGCAAAACTGCCGGTGCTTTCAGCTGCCGCACCGTTTAAAGTTGGTGGTCGCAAAAATGACCCGGCAAGCTATGTGGAGGTGGAAAAAGGCCAGTTGACCTTCCGTAATGCCGCCGATCTTTATCTCTACCCCAATACACTGATTGTGGTGAAAGCCAGCGGTAAAGAGGTGAAAGAGTGGCTGGAGTGCTCCGCCGGACAGTTTAACCAGATTGATCCTAACAGCACGAAACCACAGTCACTCATCAACTGGGATGGTTTCCGCACTTATAACTTTGATGTTATTGATGGTGTGAATTATCAGATTGATGTTACCCAACCCGCCCGTTATGACGGCGAGTGCCAGATGATTAATGCCAATGCAGAGCGGATTAAGAACCTGACCTTTAATGGCAAGCCGATTGATCCGAACGCTATGTTCCTGGTTGCCACCAATAACTATCGCGCTTACGGTGGCAAATTTGCCGGTACGGGCGACAGCCATATCGCTTTTGCTTCACCGGATGAGAACCGCTCGGTGCTGGCAGCGTGGATTGCTGATGAGTCGAAGCGTGCGGGGGAAATTCACCCGGCGGCAGATAACAACTGGCGTTTAGCACCGATTGCTGGCGATAAGAAACTGGATATCCGTTTCGAAACTTCCCCGTCAGATAAAGCCGCAGCGTTTATTAAAGAGAAAGGGCAATATCCGATGAATAAAGTCGCGACCGATGATATCGGGTTTGCGATTTATCAGGTGGATTTGAGTAAGTAAAACACTTCTTTTTCGGCCTATAAATCATCAACCGCATCCGGCATTTATTGGCGGATGCGATGCTGGCGCATCTTATCCGCCCTACAAGCCATGCACCGTAGACCAGATAAGCTCAGCGCATCCGGCAGTTATGCCGCACGTTCATCCCGCACCGCCAACACCTCGGGCAAATTCAACTCAATCCAGTCCGCCAGTGCAGCAACCTTTTCGCTCACCTGCTCGCCCAGCGGCGTGAGGCTATATTCCACATGCGGCGGCACCACCGGATACGCGATACGGTTAAGAAAACCATCCTGTTCTAACGCCTGTAACGACTGCGCAAGCATCTTTTCGCTCACCCCGCCGATTTTGCGCCGCAGGTCGCTAAAGCGATGAGTACCTTCGCGTAGCGCCACCAGAATCAACACCCCCCAACGGCTGGTGACGTGTTTCAACACCTCGCGCGACGGGCACTGTTCCGCAAAGAGATTACCCTCTTTCAGTTGTTGCGACAGGCTAACCTGACTCATTTCATACTTACCTTTTTGTGCGTACTTACTAAAAGTAAGTTTAGGTGTTAGCGTATTTAAACACAAGACAAAACGATGGAGACTTCCCATGATCGCTATTACTGGTGCCACTGGCCAACTTGGTCACTATGTTATTGAATCCTTGAAGAAAACGGTTCCTGTCAGCCAAATAGTGGCTATCGTTCGTAATCCGGCAAAAGCCCAGGCTCTGGCAGCACAAGGCATTACCGTGCGTCAGGCTGACTACGGCGATGAAGCCGCACTGACATCTGCACTTCAGGGAGTGGAAAAACTACTGCTGATCTCTTCCAGCGAAGTGGGTCAACGTGCCCCGCAGCATCGTAATGTTATTAATGCCGCAAAGGCGGCTGGTGTGAAATTTATCGCTTATACCAGCCTGCTACATGCAGATACCTCCCCGCTCGGCCTCGCCGATGAGCACATCGAGACGGAGAAAATGTTGGCTGATTCTGGCATCGTTTACACCCTGCTGCGCAACGGCTGGTACAGCGAAAACTACCTCGCCAGCGCCCCGGCAGCACTGGAACACGGCGTATTTATCGGTGCGGCGGGCGATGGCAAAATCGCCTCAGCAACGCGGGCAGATTATGCGGCAGCTGCGGCACGCGTGATTAGCGAAGCCGGTCACGAAGGCAAGGTTTACGAACTGGCGGGCGATAGTGCCTGGACGTTGACACAGTTAGCGGCAGAGCTGACCAAACAGAGCGGCAAACAGGTTACCTATCAAAATCTGAGCGAAGCCGATTTCGCCGCGGCACTGAAAAGCGTCGGACTGCCCGACGGACTGGCGGATATGCTGGCGGATTCTGACGTTGGCGCATCGAAAGGCGGTCTGTTTGATGACAGCAAAACGCTTAGCAAATTGATTGGCCGCCCAACGACAACGTTAGCCGAAAGCGTAAGCCATCTTTTTAATGTTAATAACTAGTTAATTAAAGTGGCATCCTCCCGCATCCTCTCTGATAATGACGGGATGCCGGGAGCAATCATGTCTGCTTCCTGAACGTTTCTTCTGACAGACCAATGGATGCCAGTAATGATTAGCGGCGTGCTGTACGCCCTGTTAGCAGGGTTGATGTGGGGGCTTATTTTTGTCGGGCCGTTGATCGTGCCGGAATACCCGGCGATGTTGCAGTCGATGGGGCGTTATCTGGCGTTAGGGTTAATTGCGCTACCCATTGCCTGGCTGGGACGCGTGCGTCTGCGTCAGTTGGCGCGTCGGGACTGGCTTACCGCCTTGATGCTCACTATGATGGGCAACCTCATTTATTACTTCTGCCTTGCCAGTGCCATTCAACGTACTGGCGCGCCTGTTTCCACGATGATTATCGGCACCCTGCCGGTGGTGATTCCCGTTTTTGCCAATCTGCTTTATAGCCAGCGCGACGGCAAACTCGCATGGGGAAAACTCGCCCCGGCACTGATTTGTATTGGCATCGGCCTGGCGTGTGTGAATATTGCTGAGTTAAACCACGGACTCCCCGATTTTGACTGGGCACGTTATACCTCTGGCATCGTGCTGGCGTTAGTTTCCGTGGTTTGCTGGGCATGGTATGCCCTGCGCAACGCCCGCTGGCTGCGGGAAAATCCCGACAAACATCCGATGATGTGGGCGACGGCGCAGGCGCTGGTCACGCTGCCGGTTTCTCTCATCGGCTATCTCGTCGCCTGTTACTGGCTGAATATACAAACGCCGGACTTCTCCTTACCTTTTGGCCCCCGTCCGCTGGTGTTTATTAGTCTGATGATTGCGATAGCCGTGCTTTGCTCATGGGTTGGCGCACTCTGCTGGAACGTCGCCAGCCAGCGATTACCGACAGTGATTCTCGGGCCGCTGATTGTTTTCGAAACGCTGGCAGGTTTGCTGTACACCTTTTTACTCCGCCAGCAAATGCCGCCGCTAATGACGCTGAGCGGTATCGCGCTGTTAGTGATTGGCGTGGTCATCGCGGTCAGAGCAAAACCAGAAAAGCCTTTAACTGAATCTGTCTCAGAAAGTTGACACGCTGGCAGTGAGTTAAATAAGCCTCTGCTACGTAAGGGTTATAGCTTTTGCCTTAAAGATGTATTTAAAATACATCTTATCTTTTTAAGAATGAGGTATCAGCTATGGCTTATCGCGACCAACCTTTAGGTGAACTGGCGCTCTCTATTCCTCGCGCTTCAGCTCTGTTTCGTAAATATGATATGGATTACTGCTGTGGCGGTAAGCAGACGCTGGCGCGCGCGGCGGCACGTAAAGAACTGGATGTTGAGGTCATTGAAGCTGAACTGGCAAAGCTCGCTGAACAACCGATTGAGAAAGACTGGCGTAGCGCCCCGCTGGCAGAAATCATTGACCATATCATCGTGCGCTACCACGATCGTCACCGCGAGCAGTTGCCGGAGCTGATCCTGCAAGCGACTAAAGTCGAGCGCGTTCACGCCGACAAACCGAGCGTGCCAAAAGGGCTGACAAAATACCTGACTATGCTGCATGAAGAGCTTTCCAGCCACATGATGAAAGAAGAGCAGATCCTCTTCCCGATGATCAAACAAGGCATGGGCAGCCAGGCAATGGGGCCAATCAGCGTAATGGAAAGCGAGCACGATGAAGCGGGTGAACTGCTGGAAGTAATCAAACACACTACCAATAACGTCACACCGCCGCCGGAAGCCTGCACCACCTGGAAAGCGATGTATAACGGCATTAATGAACTGATTGATGACCTGATGGATCACATCAGCCTGGAAAACAATGTACTGTTCCCACGCGCGCTGGCGGGTGAGTGATCTAAAAGCTGGATGGCATTGCGCCATCCAGCATGATAATGCGGTTATTTCCGCAGTTCAGCAGCCCGCTTCTTACCAATAAACAGCCAGCCCAACCCCAGCGCGATAAACCACAGCGGGGTAACCAGCAGCGCCTGGCGAGTGTCATCTTCCAGTGTCAGCAACACGACCACGAACACAAAGAACGCCATACATACCCAGCACATCAGCTTGCCGAGCGGCATCTTGTAGATCGACTTCTCATGCAGATGAGGACGCTGTTTGCGGTACACCAGGTACGAGCAAAGGATAATTGTCCAGACGAACATAAACAGAATCGCGGAAACGGTTGTAATCATCGTGAACGCGCCAATCACGCTAGGATTCACATACAACATCACCACGCCGCCGAGCAGACAGATACACGAGAAGGTCAACCCTTTCGCGGGTACTGCGCGCTTAGAAAGTTTAGCGAACGCTTTCGGTGCTACACCTTCCTGCGCCAGACCAAACAGCATACGGCTGGTAGAGAAGACGCCGCTGTTAGCGGAAGACGCCGCAGAGGTCAGCACCACAAAGTTGATCACGCTTGCGGCAGCAGGCAGCCCTACCAACACGAACAGTTCAACAAACGGGCTTTTCTCCGGGACTACCGAACTCCACGGCGTCACGGACATAATTACAATCAGCGCGAAGACGTAGAACATAATGATACGGATCGGAATAGAGTTAATTGCACGCGGCAGTGATTTCTCCGGATCTTTGGTTTCCGCAGCGGTTGTACCTACCAGCTCAATCCCTACGAAAGCGAAAACCGCTATCTGGAATCCGGCAAAGAAGCCACTTAAACCTTTCGGGAACCAGCCGCCATCATTCCACAAATGCGCGAATGACGCTTCCACACCAGTCGGTGACTGAAAGTGCATCGCCACCATAACCAGGCCGACGACAATCAGCGACACAATGGCGACGATTTTGATCATCGCAAACCAGAACTCCATCTCACCGAACATTTTCACGGTGGCGAGATTGAGCGTCAGCAGCAGCACTATCACCGCCAGCGAGGCGACCCAGTCGGAGAGATCGGGGAACCAGAACTGAGCATAAGCAGTGATCGCCACCACGTCTGCCATACCGGTTACAACCCAGCAGAACCAGTAAGTCCAGCCGGTGAAATATCCTGCCCACGGCCCGAGTAAATCGGAAGCGAAGTCACTAAAAGATTTGTATTCCAGATTCGAAAGCAGCAATTCCCCCATTGCCCGCATCACGAAAAAGAGCATAAAACCAATGATCATATAAACGAAAATGATCGACGGCCCGGCAAGGCTAATCGTTTTGCCAGACCCCATAAACAACCCCGTACCAATGGCACCGCCAATGGCAATAAGCTGAATATGTCGGTTTGTGAGATTGCGCCGTAGCGACTGTTCAGCCGGAGCCTGATCATCGGCAACGACTTTTACCTGATCTACCATGTTTTTTTCTTCCTGTACCTGTCTGTGTTGTTCAGGCTCTACGGCCTTTAGTCAGTCTATGATACGACGAATCTGTATCGGGACTCATCGATATTAGGTAACAATACGCGGGATGAATACTAAGATTTAGATCTAATGTTAATTTTATGTTTAAAGTGAGTGTCATATCACGGTGATAACGCGAAACAGCTCACAAAAATACACGCTTACGGGGTCTTTGCAACACAAAATAGCGCCGTTTGGCAAACTGAAGGGTTTATTGCTGAATGCCTGCTCCCCTCTGGTTCGAGGGGAACAGAATGCGCTGCTTAGAGGATTTCCAGCAGTTCGACTTCAAACACCAGGGTGCTGAACGGAGGGATGGATGCGCCTGCGCCGCGCTCGCCATATGCCAGTTCCTGCGGGATAGTCAGTTCCCATTTAGAACCTACCGGCATCAGAGTCAGTGCTTCAATCCAGCCAGGGATCACGCCATTAACCGGAAATTCAGCGGGTTCACCACGAGCAACGGAGCTGTCAAACACGGTGCCGTCGATCAGTTTACCGGTGTAATGAACACGAACGCGGTCGGTACGTGCCGGAATTGCGCCTTCACCCTGGTTGATCACGCGGAATTGCAGGCCAGATTCGGTGCTATTCACACCTTCTTTTTTGGCGTTTTCTTCCAGGTATTTCACACCTTCAGCAGCCATCGCCTGGAAACGCTGACGACGAACGGCATCGGCGCGCTCGTGGATTTCACGCAGCGCGCGATGCACCACATCAACCGGAACAGCCGGATGTTTGCCTTCCAGCGCATCGGCAATACCTGCAACCAGTGCTTCTGGCAGCAGCCCTTCCAGGCCAGATTCACTCAGTTGTTGCCCTACCTGCAAACCAATGCCGTAGCTTGCTTGCGCTTCGATGGTGTCAAAAGTTGGGGTGGTCATCGTATTTCCTTTCTTAGGGTATAAAAGTAGCGGGCAGCATATCAGCCACACTTCTTTGGGTAAAACTTTGTCGCAGGAATGATGACAAATCCCGGGGAAAAAGAAACAATAGCAATATCCCGTATGAATATAATAAAGGCGGGTTTACCACGGACATCATAGCGTTAGCTTATTCATAGGCTATGATTGAGGAACAAGACGCGGAGCAGGAGGAAACCATGCCCGGGCGCTTTGAACTAAAACCAACCCTGGAGAAAGTCTGGCACGCGCCGGACAATTTTCGCTTCATGGACCCGCTGCCGCCGATGCATCGTCGGGGGATCATTATTGCCGCCATTGTATTGGTGGTCGGATTTCTGCTTCCATCTGATGATACGCCCAACGCGCCGGTGGTGACGCGTGAAGCGCAGTTAGATATTCAGTCGCAATCACAACCGCCGACAGAAGAACAGCTGCGGGCACAATTAGTCACACCACAAAATGATCCTGATCAGGTGGCTCCGGTCGCTCCAGAACCTATACAGGAAGGCCAGCCAGAAGAGCAGCCGCAAACTACCCAAACGCAACCATTCCAGCCAGATAGCGGAATTGATAATCAATGGCGCTCTTACCGTGTCGAACCCGGTAAAACGATGGCGCAGCTGTTCCGCGACCACGGACTGCCCGCTACCGATGTCTATGCAATGGCGCAGGTAGAAGGCGCGGGTAAGCCGCTGAGTAATTTGCAAAACGGGCAAATGGTGAAAATCCGCCAGAACGCCAGCGGCGTGGTGACGGGCTTAACCATTGATACGGGGAATAATCAACAGGTCCTGTTTACCCGCCAGCCGGATGGCAGTTTTATTCGTGCGCGGTAGATGAAGGGTCAACCAAAAGCCAGCTAAGGATTGTCTCTTTGATGACCTTACGTCTGGCTTCCAGTGCCTGGGGGGAAACCATACTGATATGTTGACATCCTCCACGCCCTGAAGGACGTGGATCCCAGCTTCGTTCAGGCTGTCGCCTGAATCATTTCGGTGGGTTCCTGCTTCAACGAGCGGCCTGACTGCACCATCTCTCCACAGGCAAGAACGGCGTGCCCCGCCGCTAAAATGTTACGAGCGCCATTTACATCAGCGTTCGCTGTATATCCACATGCCTGGCATCTGAATTTACTTTGTGACAGGCGATTTTCTTTCGCTGTATGACCACAGCACGCGCAACGCTGGCTTGTG
>NZ_PTRV01000018.1:0-93431 GCF_002965285.1 Escherichia sp. MOD1-EC5990
CAGAAGTGAAACGCCGTAGCGCCGATGGTAGTGTGGGGTCTCCCCATGCGAGAGTAGGGAACTGCCAGGCATCAAATCAAGCAGAAGGCCATCCTGACGGATGGCCTTTTTGCGTTGGTGCAGAAAAAAAGGTCGGATGCGACGCTGGCGCGTCTGATCCAGACTACTCTTGCTTATCCGTCCTGATTTTGCATCCACTCCACCACAAAATCAGCCAGCCCCTCAACATCATTAATATCCAGTAATGTGGTATTAAGCTTAAGCGGCACATCACTGGCTACAGCAATAACATGTCTGTCTATCACTAATTCTTCCGGTCGATGTCCAGCCCCTTCACGAAAAAGCACAATCTTTGCGATCTCTTCATGCTTAAACCCTTCGACCAGAATCAAATCCAGCTTTGAGGTATCCATCCGGCTTGCGAGAAAATGTAGACCCAGCTCTTCTTCGTCTGGCGTTTCCGTCATCAAAGCCCATCGTTGCTGGCTGGCAACGATGGTTTGCGCCGCGCCAGCCTTGCGCAGTTCATAGCTATCTTTGCCTGGCTTATCAACATCCATATCATGATGCGTATGCTTAATCAGTCCCGGACGGATCCCTCTGGCGCATAATGCCGGGATCAGTTTTTTCAGCAGCGTAGTTTTTCCAGTGCCACTCCACGCGGCAAAGGCGAGTAGCGGTATCATTACTTTTCTTGCCATCGGGCAAGCTCCTCTGGCGTATTCACGTTCACAAATGCCTCTTTATGATCGCTGAAATCAACCGCATGACCGCCAGCCAGACGCATAAATGCCATTACCCGGCGTTCTCCTGCTTGCAGATATTCCAGTAATAAAGGCTCAATTGCGCGGTTTACCAGAGCAATAGTCGGGTGATCGCGTTCACCGTCGTGGACCCACACGACAGGCGCATCTTTGCGCTGATGATTAAGCCGGGCAGCTAAATCAGGGGGAATGTAAGGCGTATCGCATGGGCAAAACAAAAACCACTCCCCCGCTTCCTGCTGCATTACTGAAAGCATTCCTGCCAGAGGGCCTGGGTAATCCGCCAGTGTATCTTCAATCACTTTCAGACCGCTTGCCTGATAGATTTCCTGATGACGAGTAGCATTAACCACGACGTGAGAGAGCTGCGTCATAAGCGCGTCAGCGACATGTTGCCATAATGGTTTGCCGTTTAATTCAAGCAATCCTTTATCTACGCCGCCCATTCGTCTGGCTTTACCGCCCGCCAGCACAACGCCTGTTATCGTCGTCATCAGATTCACCGATATCGCCTCTTTTATTGTGGGATTGACCCTGCTAACGTGTCTGTCTCAAGAGTAAGGAGCATTACTATGAAATGTAAACGTCTGAATGAAGTTATTGAACTCCTCCAGCCAGCCTGGCAAAAAGAGCCAGACCTTAACCTGCTGCAATTTTTGCAGAAACTGGCGAAAGAGTCAGGTTTTGACGGCGAACTGGCGGATTTGACGGATGACATTCTGATCTATCACCTGAAAATGCGTGATTCCGCGAAAGATGCGGTGATCCCGGGTTTGCAGAAAGATTATGAAGAAGATTTCAAAACGGCGCTGTTACGCGCTCGCGGCGTAATTAAAGAGTAAAAGCTTGTAAGCGGTGCCACCAAAATCATCGTGAAATGATATCCTTCATCATTCGTAATGTTTTCCGGATGATGGGATGAACAACAGCGCTTTTACTTTCCAGACACTACACCCGGATACCATCATGGACGCTCTGTTTGAGCATGGGATCCGGGTGGATTCCGGTCTTACCCCGCTTAACAGCTATGAAAACCGTGTCTATCAATTTCAGGACGAAGATCGTCGACGTTTTGTCGTCAAATTTTATCGCCCTGAACGTTGGACAGCCGATCAAATCCTCGAAGAACATCAATTTGCGTTGCAGCTGGTTAACGATGAGGTTCCGGTCGCAGCGCCTGTGGCCTTTAACGGTCAGACTTTATTGAATCATCAGGGATTTTATTTCGCTGTTTTTCCAAGCGTCGGTGGTCGCCAGTTCGAAGCTGATAATATCGATCAGATGGAAGCTGTTGGGCGTTATTTAGGGCGTATGCACCAGACGGGGCGCAAACAGCTTTTTATCCATCGCCCGACCATCGGTCTGAATGAATATCTCATTGAGCCACGCAAGCTGTTTGAGGACGCTACACTGATACCTTCCGGGTTGAAAGCGGCATTCCTGAAAGCGACAGATGAGCTGATCGCCGCCGTTACAGCACATTGGCGGGAAGATTTCACCGTTCTGCGGCTACATGGAGACTGCCACGCCGGGAATATTCTCTGGCGTGATGGTCCAATGTTCGTTGATCTGGATGATGCACGTAATGGTCCAGCCGTTCAGGATTTGTGGATGTTGCTCAATGGCGATAAATCCGAGCAGCGGATGCAACTGGAAACTATTATTGAAGCTTATGAAGAATTTAGCGAGTTCGATACCGCTGAAATCGGACTGATTGAACCTTTACGCGCCATGCGTTTGGTTTATTATCTTGCCTGGCTAATGCGGCGTTGGGCTGATCCCGCGTTCCCGAAAAATTTCCCGTGGTTAACCGGGGAAGATTACTGGCTGCGACAGACGGCGACTTTTATAGAACAGGCAAAAGTTCTACAAGAACCCCCTTTGCAATTAACACCTATGTATTAATCGGAGAGAGTAGATCATGAAAAAGATTTGGCTGGCGCTGGCTGGTTTAGTTTTAGCGTTTAGCGCATCGGCGGCGCAGTATGAAGATGGTAAACAGTACACTACCCTGGAAAAACCGGTAGCTGGCGCGCCGCAAGTGCTGGAGTTTTTCTCTTTCTTCTGCCCGCACTGCTATCAGTTTGAAGAAGTTCTGCATATTTCTGATAACGTGAAGAAAAAACTGCCGGAAGGCGTGAAAATGACTAAATACCACGTCAACTTCATGGGCGGGGATCTGGGCAAAGAACTGACTCAGGCATGGGCAGTGGCGATGGCGCTGGGCGTGGAAGACAAAGTGACTGTTCCGCTGTTTGAAGGCGTACAGAAAACCCAGACCATTCGTTCTGCATCTGATATCCGCGATGTATTTATCAACGCAGGTATTAAAGGTGAAGAGTACGACGCGGCCTGGAACAGCTTCGTGGTGAAATCTCTGGTGGCTCAGCAGGAAAAAGCCGCAGCCGACGTGCAATTGCGTGGCGTTCCGGCGATGTTTGTTAACGGTAAATATCAGCTGAATCCGCAGGGTATGGATACCAGCAATATGGATGTTTTTGTTCAGCAGTATGCTGATACTGTGAAATATCTGTCCGAGAAAAAATAATTCAATGTAAATTACATAAAGCCCGTGAATATTCACGGGCTTTTTTTATTATTTAATAAATATAAATACATTCTGATAATGCGTCCTGCCGCTGGACATTATTTCAGCATAAGTGGATATTCAAAGTTTTGCTGTTTTATCAGGGAATATTTATATGATACGTAAGTCAGCTACAGGTATTATTGTTGCGTTAGCCGTAATCTGGGGTGGTGGCACATGGTACACAGGTACGCAAATTCAGCCTGGTGTCGAAAAGTTCATTAAAGATTTTAACGATGCTAAAAAGAAAGGTGAACATGCCTACGATATGACGTTAAGTTATAAAAACTTTGACAAAGGCTTTTTTAATTCTCATTTTCAAATGCAAATGACATTTGATAACGGTGCACCCGATCTCAATATCAAGCCAGGCCAGAAAGTTGCATTTGATGTGGATGTTGAGCACGGTCCGTTGCCCATCACAATGTTAATGCGTGGTAATGTCATCCCCGCACTGGCAGCGGCAAAAGTGAACTTAGTGAATAATGAACTGACACAACCGCTATTTATCGCCGCAAAAAATAAATCGCCCGTGGAAGCGACATTGCGATTCGCGTTTGGTGGCTCATTCTCCACGACATTAGATGTTGCCCCTGCAAAATATGGAAAGTTTTCTTTTGGTGAAGGCCAGTTTACTTTTAATGGTGATGGTAGCTCATTGTCTAACCTGGATATTGAAGGCAAAGTCGAAGATATTGTTCTGGAATTATCGCCATTGAACAAAGTAACGGCGAAAAGTTTTACCATTGATTCTCTGACGCGATTAGAAGAAAAGAAATTTCCGGTTGGCGAAAGCGAGTCGAAATTCAATCAGATTAACATTATCAATCAGGGAGAAGACGTTGCCCAAATCGATGCTTTCGTTGCAAAAACCAGGCTGGATCGCGTTAAAGACAAAGATTATATCAATGTCAATCTGACCTACGAACTTGATAAGTTAACAAAAGGGAATCAGCAACTCGGTAGTGGAGAGTGGTCCTTGATTGCGGAATCTATTGATCCCTCAGCGGTGCGCCAATTTATCATTCAGTATAACATTGCGATGCAGAAGCAGCTTGCTGCACACCCTGAGTTAGCAAACGATGAAGTTGCTCTGCAAGAAGTGAATGCTGCATTGTTCAAAGAGTATTTACCGTTATTACAAAAAAGTGAGCCGACCATTAAACAACCGGTAAGATGGAAGAACGCACTCGGCGAACTAAATGCCAATCTGGATATCAGTATTGCCGACCCAGCCAAATCTTCATCATCCACAAACAAAGATATTAAATCGCTCAATTTTGACGTGAAGTTACCGCTTAATGTTGTCACAGAAACCGCAAAACAGCTTAATTTATCTGAAGGCATGGATGCGGAAAAAGCGCAAAAGCAGGCTGATAAACAAATCAGCGGGATGATGACATTAGGTCAGATGTTTCAGTTAATCACGATTGACAACAATACCGCCTCGCTGCAACTGCGTTATACACCGGGTAAAGTTGTTTTTAACGGACAGGAAATGAGCGAAGAAGAATTTATGTCTCGTGCCGGACGTTTTGTTCATTAAAATACTCACTCGCCTCTGCTCATTCAGAGGCGAGTAAAACTTACTTATTCTGACGCTGTGATGACATCAACGACGTCAGAAGTCGGTCTTTTTCCTGCCACAGTGAGTTCAGCCATTGCTGAAAATGGCGCTTAAAGCTTTTGTCATTGATGTAGTCGCCATGTAAATCATCGGCAATAGGCTGTAAATCCACATGTACGACAATTCGCGTCAGTTTACCGCTTAACATATCGAAGAACGGCTGACGGTTATTGTCCGGATAACACAGCGTAACATTAAGCAGTTTATCGAATTGTTTACCCAGTACATTTAGCGCCATCGCAATGCCTGCCGCCTTTGGTGGCAACAAGTTTTGAAAAGTGGAGTGGGTTTGCTGATGTTTTTCTTGCGTGAAACGGGAGCCTTCAACGAAATTGACAATGGTGGTGGGGTGCAGGCGAAACTTTTCACAAGAACGCCGGGTGGTTTCAACATCTTTACCACGTCGTTCCGGATGACGTAATAAATAAGCGCGGGAATAACGCTTCATAAACGGCATATCCAGCGCCCAGCATGCCAGGCCAAGAAATGGCACCCAGGCAAGCTGCTGCTTGAGGAAATATTTATTCATCGGAATGTGCTTACGAAACAGCACGCACAGTACGACAATATCTGCCCAACTACGGTGGTTACAAATAAGCAGATACCAGTTCTTCTTACTTAACCCTTCCAGCCCGTGAACTTCCCATTGCAGGTGTGGGTTCAGATGCAGTAATACCGCCAGACTTTCACACCAGCAATACATCATAAAATCACAAAAACGCGAAACCTTTCGCCAAATGACTGGCACAGGTAGCAATAGTTTTACAATCCCGGCAATGATGATCGGGACGGAGCAAAAAATAGTGACCAAAATGGTCAATACGATACTCAGCAAAAGGGTTATCGCAGCGAGTATTCTCGTCATAATGAATTTATTCAAAAGGTTAGCCATAGACAGTGCGCTAAAGAAGCGCAAGGCGCCGATTTTAGCAGAAAACGCCCCAAATAACGGATGATCCTTAAGGAGAAAAATAATTCATATCTATCCACATTAGAAAAAATCCCATTATCACAATTATTAGGGATGGCTTTATATTTAACTGTATGAAAAGCAAAGACAAACATCATGCTGTAAAAAGCATGATAATAAATTAAAAGTGATGTAAATAATTTATGCACAAAGTTATCCACATGACGATTTGCGAGCGATCCAGAAGATCTACAAAAGATTTTCACGAAAAGCGGTGAAAAACTCATGTTTTCATCCTGTCTGTGGCATCCTTTACCCATAATCTGATAAACAGGCACGGACATTATGGTTCAGATCCCCCAAAATCCACTTATCCTTGTAGATGGTTCATCTTATCTTTATCGCGCATATCACGCGTTTCCCCCGCTGACTAACAGCGCAGGCGAGCCGACCGGTGCGATGTATGGTGTCCTCAACATGCTGCGCAGTCTAATCATGCAATATAAACCGACGCATGCAGCGGTGGTCTTTGACGCCAAGGGAAAAACCTTTCGTGATGAACTGTTTGAACATTACAAATCACATCGCCCGCCAATGCCGGACGATCTGCGAGCACAAATCGAACCTCTGCACGCGATGGTCAAAGCGATGGGACTGCCGCTGCTGGCGGTTTCTGGCGTAGAAGCGGACGACGTTATCGGTACTCTGGCGCGCGAAGCCGAAAAAGCCGGGCGTCCGGTGCTGATCAGCACTGGCGATAAAGATATGGCGCAGCTGGTGACGCCAAATATTACGCTTATCAATACCATGACGAATACCATCCTCGGACCGGAAGAGGTGGTGAATAAGTACGGCGTGCCGCCAGAACTGATCATCGATTTCCTGGCGCTGATGGGTGACTCCTCCGATAACATCCCTGGCGTACCGGGCGTTGGTGAAAAAACCGCGCAGGCATTGCTGCAAGGTCTTGGCGGACTGGATACGCTGTATGCCGAGCCAGAAAAAATTGCTGGGTTGAGCTTCCGTGGCGCGAAAACAATGGCAGCGAAGCTCGAGCAAAACAAAGAAGTTGCTTATCTCTCATACCAGCTGGCGACGATTAAAACCGACGTTGAACTGGAGCTGACCTGTGAACAACTGGAAGTGCAGCAACCGGCGGCGGAAGAGTTGTTGGGGCTGTTCAAAAAGTATGAGTTCAAACGCTGGACTGCTGATGTCGAAGCGGGCAAATGGTTACAGGCCAAAGGGGCAAAACCAGCCGCGAAGCCGCAGGAAACCAGTGTTGCAGACGACGCGCCAGAAGTGACGGCAACGGTGATTTCTTATGACAACTACGTCACCATCCTTGATGAAGAAACACTGAAAGCGTGGATTGCGAAGCTGGAAAAAGCGCCGGTATTTGCATTTGATACCGAAACCGACAGCCTCGATAACATCTCTGCTAACCTGGTCGGGCTTTCTTTTGCTATCGAGCCAGGCGTAGCGGCATATATTCCAGTTGCTCATGATTATCTTGATGCGCCCGATCAAATCTCTCGCGAGCGTGCACTCGAGTTGCTAAAACCGCTGCTGGAAGATGAAAAGGCGCTGAAGGTCGGGCAAAACCTGAAATACGATCGCGGTATTCTGGCGAACTACGGCATTGAACTACGTGGGATTGCGTTTGATACCATGCTGGAGTCCTACATTCTCAATAGCGTTGCCGGGCGTCACGATATGGACAGCCTCGCGGAACGTTGGTTGAAGCACAAAACCATCACTTTTGAAGAGATTGCCGGTAAAGGCAAAAATCAACTGACCTTTAACCAGATTGCCCTCGAAGAGGCCGGACGTTACGCCGCCGAAGATGCAGATGTCACCTTGCAGTTGCATCTGAAAATGTGGCCGGATCTGCAAAAACACAAAGGGCCGTTGAACGTCTTCGAGAATATCGAAATGCCTTTGGTGCCGGTGCTTTCACGCATTGAACGTAACGGTGTGAAGATCGATCCGAAAGTGCTTCATAATCATTCTGAAGAGCTCACTCTACGTCTGGCTGAGCTGGAAAAGAAAGCGCATGAAATTGCAGGTGAAGAATTTAACCTTTCTTCCACCAAGCAGTTACAAACCATTCTGTTTGAAAAACAGGGCATTAAACCGCTGAAGAAAACGCCGGGTGGTGCGCCGTCAACGTCGGAAGAGGTACTGGAAGAACTGGCGCTGGACTATCCGTTGCCAAAAGTGATTCTGGAGTATCGTGGTCTGGCGAAGCTGAAATCGACCTACACCGACAAGCTGCCGCTGATGATCAACCCGAAAACCGGGCGTGTACATACCTCTTATCACCAGGCAGTAACCGCAACGGGACGTTTATCGTCAACCGATCCTAACCTGCAAAACATTCCGGTGCGTAACGAAGAAGGTCGTCGTATCCGCCAGGCGTTTATTGCGCCAGAGGATTATGTGATTGTCTCGGCGGACTACTCGCAGATTGAACTGCGCATTATGGCGCATCTCTCGCGTGACAAAGGCTTGCTGACCGCATTCGCGGAAGGAAAAGATATCCACCGGGCTACGGCGGCAGAAGTGTTTGGTTTGCCACTGGAAACCGTCACCAGCGAGCAACGTCGTAGCGCGAAAGCGATCAACTTTGGTCTGATTTATGGCATGAGTGCTTTCGGTCTGGCGCGACAATTGAACATTCCACGTAAAGAAGCGCAGAAGTACATGGACCTTTACTTCGAACGCTACCCAGGCGTGCTGGAGTATATGGAGCGCACCCGTGCGCAGGCGAAAGAACAGGGCTACGTTGAAACGCTGGACGGACGCCGTCTGTATCTGCCGGATATCAAATCCAGCAATGGTGCTCGTCGTGCAGCGGCTGAACGTGCAGCCATTAACGCGCCAATGCAGGGAACCGCCGCCGACATTATCAAACGAGCGATGATTGCCGTTGATGCGTGGTTACAAGCTGAGCAACCGCGTGTGCGTATGATTATGCAGGTACACGATGAACTGGTATTTGAAGTTCATAAAGATGATGTCGATGCCGTCGCGAAACAGATTCATCAACTGATGGAAAACTGTACCCGTCTGGATGTGCCGTTGCTGGTGGAAGTGGGGAGTGGCGAAAACTGGGATCAGGCGCACTAAGATTCGCCTGAACATGCCCTTTTTTCGTAAGTAAGCAACATAAGCTGTCACGTTTTGTGATGGCTATTAGAAATTCCTATGCAACAACTGAAAAAAAATTACAAAAAATGCTTTCTGAACTGAACAAAAAAGAGTAAAGTTAGTCGCGTAGGGTACAGAGGTAAGATGTTCTATCTTTCAGACCTTTTACTTCACGTAATCGGATTTGGCTGAATATTTTAGCCGCCCCAGTCAGTAATGACTGGGGCGTTTTTTATTGGGCGAAAGAAAAGATCTGTAATGCCTGATGCGCCATGTTTATCAGGCCAACGGTAGAATCGTAATCTATTGAATTTACCGGCCGGATACGCCACATCCGGCACAAGCATTAAGGCAAGAAAATTATTCGCCGTCCTGCGTTTCTTCGACAGGCTGCATCTCGCTAAACCAGGTATCCAGTTTCTGCCGCAGCTTGTCCACGCCTTGCTTCTTCAGCGAAGAGAACGTTTCAACCTGCACATCACCGTTAAACGCCAGCACTGCTTCACGCACCATATTCAATTGTGCTTTACGTGCGCCGCTTGCCAGTTTGTCCGCTTTGGTCAGCAGCACCAGTACGGCGATATTACTGTCTACCGCCCACTCAATCATCTGCTGATCGAGGTCTTTCAACGGATGGCGAATATCCATGAGTACCACCAGGCCTTGCAGGCTCTGACGTTTTTCGAGGTATTCGCCGAGCGCGCGTTGCCATTTGCGCTTCATCTCTTCCGGGACTTCCGCGTAGCCATAGCCGGGCAGGTCAACCAGACGCTTGCCGTCAGCCACTTCAAACAGGTTGATAAGCTGGGTGCGCCCTGGGGTTTTTGAGGTCCGCGCCAGGCTTTTCTGGTTAGTCAGCGTGTTCAGCGCGCTGGATTTACCTGCGTTGGAACGGCCTGCAAAAGCCACTTCAATTCCGGTATCGGAAGGTAGGTGGCGAATATCAGGCGCACTCATCACAAAATGCGTCTGTTGATAATTCAAATTAGTCAAAGCGGTCGTCTCCGTCAGTCAAAGCTTTGCGGCGATTATACCTGAACCATAATAAAAGGCGGATTTTTCGGCGTGAGCGTTGTAAGTAAAAGCCATACGCTTTGTGAGACATTGCCGATAGTCTTTATGCGAAATAGCAGAGAAAATTCTGCGATGCATGTCAAATAAGCTATATAAATCAGTTAATTGCTTTTATATAAAACTCTGAAAATGTGCAAATACTGATGGCGGTTGATTGTTTGTTTAAAGCAAAGGCGTAAAGTAGCACCCATAGAGCGAGGACGCTAACAGGAACAATGACTCAGGATGAGGGTCAGGAGCGCCAGGAGGCGAAGACAGAGGATTGTCAGGAAGACAAACGTCCGGAGACGTAATTAAACGGAAATGGAATCAACACGGATTGTTCCGGCTAATGGAAAAACAGGGTGTGTTGGCGGCCTGCAAGGATTGTAAGACCCGTTAAGGGTTATGAGTCAGGAAAAAAGGCGACAGAGTAATCTGTCGCCTTTTTTCTTTGCTTGCTTTCTGTTAGATTCCGCCGCAAATCTATACTGAATAAAACGGCTAAAAGACGAACCATTATGAAACCATCATCTTCAAACTCACGCAGCAAAGGTCATGCAAAAGCGCGTCGAAAAACACGCGAGGAGCTGGATCAGGAAGCTCGTGACCGTAAGCGTCAGAAAAAACGTCGTGGTCATGCGCCGGGCAGCCGCGCAGCGGGCGGTAACACCACGTCAGGCAGCAAAGGCCAGAACGCACCGAAAGATCCACGTATTGGCAGTAAAACCCCTATTCCATTGGGCGTGACTGAAAAAGTCACCAAACAGCACAAACCGAAGAGTGAGAAACCTATGCTTTCACCGCAGGCGGAGTTGGAGTTACTGGAAACGGATGAGCGTCTGGATGCGCTGCTGGAACGTCTGGAGGCAGGCGAAACCCTGAGCGCCGAAGAGCAATCCTGGGTGGATGCCAAACTGGATCGTATTGATGAGTTGATGCAGAAACTCGGCCTCTCTTATGACGATGACGAAGAAGAGGAAGAAGACGAGAAGCAAGAAGACATGATGCGTCTGCTGCGGGGCAACTAACGGATTGCCGCCGTGGGCCTTCCCGTTCTGCTGATAACCCTTCCGGTTATATGTTATCTGGTGTGGTTATTCGTTAAACTACAGCGGTTGTCGCGGCGACAAAAGTGGCTGCGCAACCGGCTGATGACCCGAAACGGGCATCCGCCGGTACGCCGTAGCCGCCAGAGACGCCATCGGAAGGAGTGAGCATGTCTGTACAGCAAATCGACTGGGATCTGGCCCTGATCCAGAAATATAACTATTCCGGGCCACGATACACCTCGTACCCGACCGCGCTGGAGTTTTCAGAAGACTTCGGCGAACAGGCGTTTTTACAAGCCGTGGCGCGCTATCCTGAGCGTCCATTATCTCTCTACGTACATATTCCGTTCTGCCATAAGCTTTGTTACTTCTGCGGTTGCAATAAGATAGTGACTCGCCAGCAGCACAAGGCCGATCAGTATCTGGACGCACTGGAGCAAGAAATCGTCCATCGTGCACCGCTGTTCGCCGGGCGTCACATCAGCCAATTGCACTGGGGCGGAGGTACGCCGACGTATCTGAACAAAGCGCAAATCAGCCGACTGATGAAGTTGCTGCGCGAAAACTTCCAGTTCAATGCCGATGCGGAGATTTCGATCGAAGTCGATCCGCGGGAAATCGAACTGGATGTACTCGATCATTTACGCGCCGAAGGCTTTAATCGCCTGAGCATGGGCGTGCAGGACTTCAACAAAGAAGTGCAACGTCTGGTTAACCGCGAGCAGGATGAAGATTTCATCTTTGCACTGCTTAACCATGCGCGTGAGATTGGCTTTACCTCCACCAACATCGACCTGATTTACGGCCTGCCGAAACAGACGCCGGAGAGTTTCGCCTTTACCCTGAAACGCGTGGCGGAACTTAACCCCGATCGCCTGAGTGTCTTTAACTACGCGCATTTGCCGACCATTTTTGCTGCTCAGCGTAAAATCAAAGATGCTGACCTGCCGAGTCCGCAGCAAAAACTCGATATCCTGCAGGAAACCATCGCCTTCCTGACACAATCGGGCTATCAGTTTATCGGTATGGATCACTTTGCTCGCCCGGATGACGAGCTGGCGGTGGCCCAGCGTGAAGGCGTGCTGCATCGTAACTTCCAGGGCTACACCACTCAGGGCGATACCGATCTGCTGGGGATGGGCGTTTCCGCCATCAGCATGATTGGCGACTGCTACGCGCAGAACCAGAAAGAGTTGAAGCAGTACTATCAGCAAGTGGATGAACAAGGCAATGCGCTGTGGCGTGGTATTGCGCTAACGCGTGATGACTGTATTCGCCGCGATGTGATTAAGTCGCTCATCTGCAACTTCCGTCTGGATTACGCCCCCATTGAGCAACAGTGGGATTTGCACTTCGCTGATTACTTTGCAGAAGATCTCAAGCTGCTTGCCCCGTTAGCAAAAGATGGGCTGGTGGATGTGGATGAGAAGGGGATTCAGGTAACGGCGAAAGGTCGCCTGCTGATCCGCAACATTTGCATGTGCTTTGATACCTATCTGCGCCAGAAAGCGCGGATGCAGCAGTTCTCACGGGTGATTTAAATGGTGAATGGCGCTTCGTTTACAAAGTAGAAAACGAAAGCGCCATCAATGTGCTGAGAACAAGATTGCCTGATGCGCTGGTTAAGAAAACCTGTTGAAATTATTGCTTTTGTAGGCCGGATAAGGCGTTTACGCTGCATCCGGCATCTGAGCATGATGCCTGATGCGACGCTGGTCGCGTCTTATCAGGCCTACGACTTTCTCCGCATCCGGCATAAACAACGAGCTTCAGCTAAACAGCCCAATCATCGCAGCACACAGCACGGCAGCAACGGCAGTTTGCGGTGTGTGGCTGTCAACTGCGCCACTCGATACCAGATTAATTATTGATTCCAGCATAATGACTCTCCCCGTTTTCCGGGCAAGATCATACTGAACTTATCGGAACAGTAAAGCGCAAAATACCAGCAATTTGCGCTCAATAATCAATCTTTACACACAAGCCGTGAATCACTCCATCCCCAGCTCTTTTAACTTACGTGTCAGTGTGTTGCGACCCCAGCCAAGCAGCCGCGCCGCTTCCTGTTTATGCCCCTGCGTATGTCGCAACGCGGTCGTCAGTAACGTCCGCTCAAGCTCAGGCTGCGCTTCGGAAAGCAGGTTTTGATGACCGGAACGCAGCGCTCTGTCTGCCCACTGCGCTAACAGCGTTGCCCAACTGTCCGGCTGTAATTGCGAAGGGCTTTCCGCTACGGTTGATTCAAACAGTTCGCCAGGCAAATCCTGAATCAACACTTCCTGCCCGGCGGCCATCACCGTTAGCCAGCGACAGGTGTTTTCCAGCTGGCGTACGTTACCCGGCCACGCCAGACGCGTCAGCGCGGCTTCGGTTTCCGGATGCAGCAACTTCGCTTCTACGCCCAGTTCGCGCGCGGCAACCTGCAGGAAATGGCGCGCCAGGCGGGGAATATCTTCCCGACGCTCGCGCAATGGCGGCAGATGAACGCGGATAACGTTCAGGCGGTGGAACAAATCCTCACGGAACTTGCCTTCCTGTACCCGCTGTTCGAGATTCTGATGGGTCGCAGCGATAATCCGCACATCCACTTTCACCGGCGCATAGCCGCCAACGCGATAAAACTGACCGTCTGCCAGCACGCGCAGCAAACGCGTCTGTACATCGAGCGGCATATCGCCAATTTCATCGAGGAATAACGTGCCGCCATCGGCCTGTTCAAAACGCCCCTGACGAATAGTATTCGCGCCGGTAAACGCGCCTTTCTCGTGACCGAACAGTTCTGATTCGATCAAATCCTTCGGGATAGCCGCCATATTCAGCGCGATAAACGGCGCTTTGGCTCGAGGACTGTGGCGATGCAGGGCATGAGCGACCAGTTCTTTACCGGTGCCGGATTCGCCGTTAATCAGCACGCTAATAGAAGAACGTGAAAGCCGACCGATAATCCGGAACACGTCCTGCATGGCTGGCGCTTCGCCGATGATATCGGTCGTCGGGCCGTTAAGCTGAACATTACGCGGTTGCTGCTGTTCCTGATAATGGCTGATGGCGCGCTCAACCAGCGCCACGGCTTCGTCGATATCAAATGGTTTGGGCAGATAATCAAACGCCCCTTGTTGATAGGCGCTGACGGCAGCATCCAGATCGGAATGTGCGGTCATAATGATGACCGGAAGCATCGGATGGCGCTGTTTAATCTGCTTGAGCAGCGCAAGCCCGTCCATTCCCGGCATACGGATATCTGAAAGCAGCACATCCGGCGTTTTGCTCGCCAGCGCCTCCAGTACTTCCGCGCCGTTCTCAAATGTCGTACAGGTTAAACCCGCTCCAGCGAGCGCACGTTCAAGCACCCAACGGATGGAACTATCGTCATCGACTACCCAGACTATCCCTCGTTGCATAAACGTCACCTTTATTTCCTGATAGGCAGGTAAACCGAGAACTCGGTATGACCTGGCCAACTGGTAAATTCAATTTTGCCTGAATGCTGATCAATCAAATTACGGGCGATGGATAAGCCAAGCCCGGTGCCACCTTCGCGGCCGCTGACCATCGGGTAAAACAGCGTATCCTGCAAATGAGGCGGAATGCCTGGCCCGTTATCTTCCACATCAATCCGCGCCGCCAGCCGATAGCGCTCGCCGTGTAAGGTCAGTTGAAACGCGGTGCGGGTACGCAGAATGATTTCACCACCTTCCGGCCCCAGCGCCTGTAGCGCATTGCGCACAATATTCAGCAATACCTGTTCAATTTGATCCGGATCGTGCGCCAGTTCCGGCAGGCTGGGGTCGTAATCACGAATCAACCGCACGTTGTCCGGCAGTTCCATCGACACCAGCGTCACCACGCGTTCAGCCACTTTGTGAATACTTTCGGTAACGCGCGTACCGGGCAGTTGCGGCCCCAACAGACGGTCGACCAGATTTCGCAGCCGATCCGCCTGTTCAATAATCACTTTGGTATATTCCAGCAGTGACGGGTCAGGTAATGCTTTGCTGAGCAGCTGCGCTGCACCACGTAAACCGCCAAGCGGATTTTTAATCTCATGTGCCAGGCCGCGCACTAAATCACGGGCAGCAACCTGCTGGGCGTGCTGTAGCTGTTCCTGACTTAAGCGGCGCTGGTTATCCATCGGTGCCATCTCCAGCAGGATCATGCCGTCCGGCATACGCTGGGCCGTCACAGAAAGGATATGCGAGCGCCCGTCGATGACCAGCGTCACTTCGTTATCGGTAAAACCTTGCCCCGCCTCCAGACTTTCTTGCATCAGCTCGATATTTAATGAGAAGTAGCTCAACAGTTCCGGTAACGGTGTACCAAACAATTTGCGGGAGCTTTGGGCGAGCAGTTGTTGCGCGGCGGGGTTGGCGTAATGGATCGCCAGGTTGTCATCGATTAACAAAATACTGTTAATCAGCGAGTTGAGGATCTGCCCAGCATCGGGCTGCGTGCCTGTTGCCATAAAGCAGTCTCCTGAACAGGTTGCACCATTTTAGTGCATTATAGCTTTTTACGGATAAAAAGCGCGAAGCATCAAAGAAGTTACGGAGAAAAAAGCCCATGCAGAGATGGGCTGAAAGTTTCCACGGCAACTAAATCCCGGCCTTCTTTGCACCGGGTAGTACAACTTCAACTATTAGACGCTGTAGTACAGCTCAAACTCTACCGGATGCGGAGTCATACGCACGCGGTCATTTTCTTCGCGACGCAGAGCGATGTACGCATCAATGGCTTCGTCAGTGAACACGCCACCGGCTTTCAGGAACTCGCGGTCCAGATCCAGTTCGTTCAGTGCTTCTTCCAGAGAGCCTGCAACCTGTGGGATCTCTTTCGCTTCTTCTGGCGGCAGGTCATACAGGTTTTTGTCCATGGCTTCGCCTGGGTGGATCTTGTTCTTGATGCCATCAAGACCGGCCATCAGCAGGGCAGCAAAGCACAGGTACGGGTTAGCCGCTGGGTCCGGGAAACGGACTTCGATACGACGTGCTTTCGGAGAAGAAACCACCGGAATACGGATAGACGCAGAACGGTTGCGTGCAGAGTAAGCCAGCATTACCGGTGCTTCGTAGCCCGGGACCAGACGCTTATAAGAGTTGGTGGTCGGGTTTGCCAGGGCGTTAATCGCTTTAGCGTGTTTGATTACGCCGCCAATGTAGTACAGCGCCTGCTCAGACAGACCTGCGTATTTGTCGCCTGCGAACAGGTTAACGCCGTTTTTAGACAGCGACATGTGGCAGTGCATACCGGAGCCGTTATCACCGAACATCGGTTTTGGCATAAAGGTCGCGGTTTTACCGAAGCGGTGCGCCACGTTGTGCACAACATATTTGTAGATCTGAATTTCGTCAGCTTTTTTGGTCATGGTATTGAAGCGGGTAGCCACTTCGTTCTGACCAGCAGTCGCTACTTCGTGGTGATGGGCTTCAACCACCAGACCCATCTGTTCCATCACCAGACACATTTCAGAACGAATATCCTGAGCAGAGTCTACTGGTGGCACCGGGAAGTAACCGCCTTTCACTGCCGGACGGTGACCTTTGTTACCACCTTCGTATTGGGTGGAGGAGTTCCATGCGCCTTCGATATCGTCGATAGCAACGTGGGAACCGGAGATAGAAGATCCGAAACGGATGTCATCGAACAGGAAGAATTCAGGTTCTGGCCCGAACAGTACGGTGTCGGCAATGCCAGTAGAACGCAGGTAATCTTCAGCGCGCTTCGCGATGGAACGCGGGTCACGGTCATAGCCTTGCAGGGTGCCTGGTTCAAGGATATCGCAACGGATAATCAGGGTAGAATCGGCGAAGAACGGGTCAATCACTGCGGTGGATGCGTCTGGCATCAGCACCATGTCGGATTCGTTAATGCCTTTCCAGCCGCCAATCGAGGAGCCGTCAAACATTTTGCCTTCTTCGAAGAATTCAGCATTCACCTGATGAGCAGGGATAGTGACGTGCTGTTCTTTACCTTTGGTATCGGTGAAGCGCAAATCAACAAACTTCACTTCGTGCTCGTTCAGCATCGTCAGTACGTGTTCAGCGGACATACTTTAACTCTCCTGGATTGGTCATGGTCGTCGTGGTAACGAAATCTGCAATTATTTTGGCCGTGTCGCCGTAAAAAAGATAAAGCGAAAACTGTGCCAACTTTTAAATTGCCCCTAAAAGGCGTTATCATGCTTAACATCGTGCAAAAGGGCTGCACCATGATGTGAATGTTGCACCAATATAGTGCTTCAATGGAAACATTAAGCACCATATTGGTGCAATGACCTTTGGATAACCCTTTTTATGCTCCGTGAAAGCGATCACAAAGGGACTCTGCAATACTTGTTTGCGGAGGATGTTTGTGATCCTGTTTTGTAGTGCGATTAATCCGTGTACAATAACGCGCTATTTCTAATGCCTGAGGCAAAGTTGTGATCGAAAAATTGCGTAATATCGCCATCATCGCGCACGTAGACCATGGTAAAACCACCCTGGTAGACAAGCTGCTCCAACAATCTGGTACGTTCGACTCTCGTGCCGAAACCCAAGAGCGCGTGATGGACTCCAACGATTTGGAGAAAGAGCGTGGGATTACCATCCTCGCGAAAAACACCGCTATCAAATGGAATGATTACCGTATCAACATCGTTGATACCCCGGGGCACGCCGACTTCGGTGGTGAAGTTGAACGTGTAATGTCCATGGTAGACTCAGTGCTGCTGGTGGTTGACGCATTTGACGGCCCGATGCCGCAAACGCGCTTCGTAACCAAAAAAGCGTTTGCTTACGGCCTGAAGCCAATTGTTGTTATCAACAAAGTTGACCGCCCTGGCGCGCGTCCTGATTGGGTTGTGGATCAGGTATTCGATCTGTTCGTTAACCTCGACGCGACCGACGAGCAGCTGGACTTCCCGATCGTTTACGCTTCTGCGCTGAACGGTATCGCCGGTCTGGACCACGAAGATATGGCGGAAGACATGACCCCGCTGTATCAGGCAATTGTTGACCACGTTCCTGCGCCGGACGTTGACCTTGACGGTCCGTTCCAGATGCAGATTTCTCAGCTCGATTACAACAGCTATGTTGGCGTTATCGGCATTGGCCGCATCAAGCGCGGTAAAGTGAAGCCGAACCAGCAAGTTACTATCATCGATAGCGAAGGCAAAACCCGCAACGCGAAAGTCGGTAAAGTGCTGGGCCACCTCGGTCTGGAACGTATCGAAACCGATCTGGCGGAAGCTGGCGATATCGTGGCGATCACGGGCCTGGGCGAACTGAACATTTCTGACACCGTTTGCGACACGCAAAACGTTGAAGCGCTGCCGGCACTCTCCGTTGATGAGCCGACCGTTTCTATGTTCTTCTGCGTTAACACCTCACCGTTCTGCGGTAAAGAAGGTAAGTTCGTAACGTCTCGTCAGATTCTGGATCGTCTGAACAAAGAACTGGTACACAACGTTGCGCTGCGCGTAGAAGAAACTGAAGACGCCGATGCGTTCCGCGTTTCTGGTCGTGGCGAACTGCACCTGTCTGTTCTGATCGAAAACATGCGTCGTGAAGGTTTCGAACTGGCGGTATCCCGTCCGAAAGTTATCTTCCGTGAAATCGACGGTCGTAAACAAGAGCCGTATGAAAACGTGACGCTGGACGTTGAAGAACAGCATCAGGGTTCTGTGATGCAGGCGCTGGGCGAACGTAAAGGCGACCTGAAAAACATGAATCCAGACGGTAAAGGCCGCGTACGTCTCGACTACGTGATCCCAAGCCGTGGTCTGATTGGCTTCCGTTCTGAGTTCATGACCATGACCTCTGGTACGGGTCTGTTGTACTCCACCTTCAGCCACTATGACGACGTACGTCCGGGTGAAGTGGGTCAGCGTCAGAACGGCGTACTGATCTCTAACGGTCAGGGTAAAGCGGTCGCGTTCGCGCTGTTCGGTCTGCAGGATCGCGGTAAGCTGTTCCTCGGTCACGGTGCAGAAGTTTACGAAGGTCAGATTATCGGTATTCATAGCCGCTCTAACGACCTGACTGTAAACTGTCTGACCGGTAAGAAACTGACCAACATGCGTGCTTCCGGTACTGACGAAGCCGTTGTTCTGGTTCCGCCTATCCGCATGACTCTGGAACAAGCGCTGGAGTTCATCGATGATGACGAACTGGTAGAAGTGACTCCGACCTCTATCCGTATTCGTAAACGTCACCTGACGGAAAACGATCGTCGTCGCGCCAACCGCGCACCGAAAGACGATTAATTTCGTTTTTTAGTCATAAAAAACCTGCCAGTGATGGCAGGTTTTTTTTTGCCTGTCGTAAGTTCTCACCAGTGCGAGTATCTCCCTTATAAGTTTGTGGTTACGTCAATAGAGAGCTTTGTCACAATTATCTGCAAAGTCATACGCTGTTAATTGCTTTCTTTTTTGGCGTAAGCGTAAGATGCCTCATCTGGTTTAAACCAAAAGGATTAAACAATGGCGGAGAATCAATCCACCGTAGAAAATGCAAAAGAGAAACTGGATCGGTGGTTGAAAGATGGCATCACCACGCCGGGTGGAAAACTCCCTTCAGAAAGAGAGCTGGGAGAGTTGCTGGGCATTAAACGTATGACGTTACGCCAGGCGTTGCTGAACCTTGAGGCAGAATCCAAAATTTTCCGTAAGGATCGTAAAGGGTGGTTCGTGACTCAGCCGCGATTTAATTACAGTCCGGAGCTGTCGGCGAGCTTTCAGCGGGCCGCAATTGAGCAAGGGCGGGAACCTTCCTGGGGCTTTACTGAGAAAAGCCGTACCAGCGACATTCCCGAGACGCTCGCGCCACTGGTTGCAGTGACGCCATCAACTGAACTCTATCGCATTACCGGCTGGGGGGCGCTGGAAGGACATAAAGTTTTCTATCACGAAACATATATTAATCCTGAAGTTGCCCCAGGTTTTATAGAGCAACTTGAAAACCACTCATTTTCTTCAGTCTGGGAAAAATGCTACCAAAAAGAGACGGTAGTAAAAAAACTGGTTTTCAAACCCGTAAGAATGCCGGGTGATATCAGTAAATTTCTTGGCGGTTCAGCGGGCATGCCTGCGATCTTAATTGAAAAACATCGCGCTGACCAGCAAGGCAATATTGTCCAGATAGATATTGAATATTGGCGATTTGAGGCCGTGGATCTCATCATTAATCTGTAGGTGTTTTATGGTGACAATAAATAACGCAAGAAAGATTCTACAACGTGTCGATACTCTTCCTCTTTATTTGCATGCCTACGCTTTTCATTTAAATATGCGGCTGGAAAGAGTATTGCCAGCTGATTTACTTGATATTGCGAGTGAAAATAATCTGCGAGGCGTAAAAATTCATGTTCTGGATGGCGAACGTTTTTCTTTGGGCAATATGGCAGATAAAGAACTCTCTGCCTTTGGCGATAAAGCCCGCCATCTGAACCTTGATATTCATATTGAAACCAGTGCCTCAGATAAGGCATCTATTGACGAAGCCGTTGCCATTGCGTTGAAAACTGGGGCATCGTCAGTGCGTTTTTATCCGCGTTATGAAGGTAATTTGCGCGACGTATTATCGATCATCGCTAACGACATTGCCTATGTGCGGGAAGCGTATCAGGACAGCGGCCTGACCTTTACGATCGAACAGCATGAAGATTTAAAAAGCCATGAACTGGTGTCGCTGGTCAGAGGGAGTGAGATGGAGTCTCTTTCCTTACTGTTTGATTTTGCGAACATGATCAATGCAAATGAACATCCCATAGACGCTTTAAAAACGATGGCACCACATATTACCCAGGTCCATATCAAAGATGCCTTGATTGTTAAAGAACAAGGTGGCCTGGGCCATAAAGCCTGTATTTCAGGTCAGGGTGATATGCCATTCAAAGAGTTATTAACACACCTTATCTGCCTTGGCGATGAAGAACCGCAGGTGACAGCGTATGGCCTGGAAGAAGAGGTTGATTATTATGCTCCGGCGTTCCGCTTTGAAGACGAAGATGATAATCCGTGGATCCCTTATCGCCAGATGAGTGAAACACCACTGCCAGAAAATCATTTACTGGATGCGCGGTTACGTAAAGAAAAAGAAGATGCAATTAATCAGATAAATCATGTGCGTAACGTACTACAACAAATCAAACAAGAGGCAAGCCATCTTCTGAACCACTAATAAGCTTTAACTCATCCGCTGTTAATAAAAACCATTCCATAAGAATGGCCGGTATCTTATTGCCTTTAGAACAGTGATTTTCAAAATCGCTTAGGGGATGTTATGCTCACGAAAAAGAAATGGGCGTTATTTAGTCTATTAACATTGTGTGGCGGTACAATTTATAAATTACCGTCGTTGAAAGATGCGTTTTATATCCCGATGCAGGAATATTTCCATTTGACCAATGGTCAAATTGGTAATGCTATGTCGGTAAACTCATTTGTCACGACAGTAGGCTTTTTTCTGTCTATTTATTTTGCCGATAAACTACCGCGCAGATACACCATGTCATTCTCCCTCATTGCGACGGGATTACTGGGTGTTTATTTGACGACAATGCCGGGGTATTGGGGCATCCTCTTTGTCTGGGCGCTATTTGGCGTTACCTGCGACATGATGAACTGGCCTGTCTTGCTCAAGTCGGTAAGTCGACTGGGCAATAGCGAACAACAAGGTCGTTTGTTTGGCTTCTTCGAAACAGGGCGTGGCATTGTCGATACTGTGGTGGCATTTTCTGCGTTGGCAGTATTTACCTGGTTTGGCAGTGGCTTGTTGGGCTTTAAAGCGGGTATCTGGTTCTATTCCCTTATTGTGATTGCCGTGGGCGTTATCATTTTCTTTGTACTCAATGACAAAGAAGAGGCACCGTCCGTGGAGGTGAAAAAAGAAGACGAAGCATCGCAAAACACCAGTATGACTTCGGTGCTGAGAGATAAAACCATCTGGCTTATCGCTTTCAACGTCTTCTTCGTTTACGCGGTTTACTGTGGCTTGACATTCTTCATTCCATTCCTGAAAAACATCTATCTGCTGCCCGTTGCGCTGGTGGGTGCTTACGGCATCATTAACCAATACTGTCTGAAAATGATCGGTGGACCGATTGGTGGCATGATTTCAGATAAGATCCTGAAATCGCCGAGTAAATATCTATGCTACACCTTTATCATCAGTACCGCTGCGCTCGTACTGTTGATTATGCTGCCGCACGAAAGTATGCCGGTCTATTTAGGGATGGCCTGTACATTAGGCTTTGGCGCGATAGTCTTTACACAGCGAGCCGTATTTTTTGCACCTATCGGCGAAGCAAAAATTGCTGAAAATAAAACAGGCGCGGCGATGGCGTTGGGTAGCTTTATCGGTTACGCCCCGGCGATGTTCTGCTTCAGTCTGTATGGCTACATTCTGGATTTAAACCCGGGGATTATTGGCTACAAAATCGTGTTTGGCATTATGGCCTGCTTCGCATTCTGTGGTGCGGTGGTTTCCGTAATGCTGGTTAAGCGAATTAGCCAACGTAAGAAAGAGATGTTGGCGGCTGAAGCTTGATTAATGGCCGGATGTGTTTAATCCGGCCAATGAAAACCGTATCAACCGTAGGCCGGATAAGGCGTTTACGCCGCATCCGGCAGTTTCACATCAGAAGAAATACTTCGTCCCGATACGAATCTGGTTTTGCTCGCGGTGGTATGGTTCTATATTACGATCTAACCAGCGTAATTCGAAATAAGGGAGCCAGTTTTCGTTAATACGGTAACGGAAGGTATTAGTGATTTCCCAATGATGATCTTTTCCATTGCTGCTATTAAAGTCATTTACGCGTATAAAATAATGTGGCTCAAATGTATAGGAGAATTTCTCGGTGATTTTAAAATTCCAGTAGGTACCAATTTCATAGGTGTCATTATTATCCAGCTCCCCGTTCAAATCTGTTGAACTGTAGTTATTATGGTTATAGCGATTTCGCACTGTCAGATTAAACCATGGTACAAATTTATAGTTGACGTCCAGATATACTGCACCACCGGAACCGGTGCTTTTATCATTAATTAAGCCACCGGGCTGGATGGTTAATTTATCAGTTGGTTTGAATAACGGATACCAACCTTCAATTTCATTGTAGCCATGTTTTAGTTCATCTTCTCGCTGAAAGGTGTAGGTATTGGTTAACATAATACCCGCGCCCATATCGAAGTTATAACCCACACGTAGCATAACCTCGCCCTGATCGGAGGCGAGATTATATGCCTCCCTGTTTTCGACGTATGCGCCAGCAAATACCGAGGCAGAGGTCAGAGAGGATAATAGAATTATTGCATTAATCTTTTTCATAATAAGTCCATTTTTAAACGTAGGGAGGCCGCCACCCACCAGGATGGAAATAGCGGCTATTGACATTTATAACGTTAAGGAAGCCGTTTTTTCTTCTGTCGCCATCTCTTTATTTTTGCGTTGGTTAACTTCCTCAATAATCATCGCAAAACGTTTTTCATTGAGCGTGTAAAAGAATCCCATCGTCAATGCAGCAATTATCGCCAGCGCACAAGGCCAAATAAAAATGAGCTGACGCAAACCCTGTAATGTTGCATCGCTTTGCGCGATGTTGGGAACATAACCGATTTGCGTCAGCATAATGCCTGGCAAGAAGCCAGCAAGTGCGGCTGAAATTTTACGAAAGAAGGTATAACCGGTATAAATAGAACCTTCGGCACGTATACCTGTTTTCCATTCACCATAATCTACGGTATCCGGTACCAGCGCCCAGTTCAGGCTGTTTACAAAGGCCGTACCAAAAAAGGCGACACAAGAGAACATGACGAAAGTGAAAGAGTTACTGCCCCAGAAATAATTCAGGATATCCCCCACCGCCCACAGCACCATGCCAGCTAAATAAACCTGTTTTTTACCAAAACATTTTACAGTTAATGGCACCAGCAATACGCCGATGAGGATGCATCCCATACTGAAGAATCCCATCCACGACAATAAATTAATATCATTCAGCACATACTGGGTGTAATAGACCTGAATTGCCAGTTTGATATTAAATGCCGCCAGGGTACACAGGTTAGCAATGCATAAAACCAGCAATGGCGGATTACGAAATATCGCGCAAAAAGATTTGAGAATACTGGCTTTATGTCCGGTTGGCGTCGTGTCCACATAATGCTCTTTGACGCCTCTGTAGCACAGCATCATAAAAATAAAGCCACCAATGGAGAACATCAGTGCCGCGCAGGCATAACCGACAGTGGAGTCAGAAAAAAGCGACTGCAATGGAATAAATGCTACGGTACAAATCAATAGCCCTATGGTTGCACCACCCTGGCGGTAAGCCGCAAGCTGCGCGCGCTCATTGGGGTTTTTGGTAATTGCTGGGATCATCGCGCCATACGAGCAGTTCATCAGACTGTATGAAAGTCCAAACATCATAAACAGCGCGGTGGCAATCGTCGTTTTAATCGGCAAACTAAAAGTGGTGGCGATAAACTGGAGCGTTGCAATTAACGCCGCCGGAACCGCTGCATATAAAATAAAGGGACGAAATTTGCCTTTAGGCCCAATATTTTTTCGCGAGTCGAGTAAAAATCCGGTGAGCATATCGGTAAACGCGGTAAAGAATTTCGCCACCAGAAAGATAATCCCGCCATAGTAAGCAGGCATCCCTAATTCATCGGTATAAAATTTGAGGAGATACAGAGTGCCGATGCTAAGCATTAAATTCGAACCGACGTCGCCCATGCCATAAGCGATTTTTTCCCGCAGATTCAGTTTTAATGTCAGTGGATTATGGTCAGACATAATCACTCCTTATAACGCCCCGCAGGGCGTTGTTTATTATTTATGCCGTGCGTTTACGGGCTTCTATTTCTTCAACAATGCGGACGTACATTTTCTCGTTCAGACTGTAGAAGCAACCCATCGCCACAATGGTGACTACCGCCAGTGCGCTTGGGTAGATGAAGATCAGCTGGCGTAAACCTTCGATGGTATGGTCAGCCTGCGCCACGTTTGGCACATAGCCGATTTGCGTCAGCATCCAGCCTGGGAAGAAACCTGCCAGCGCCTGAGATACTTTGCGAAAGAAGGTGAAGCCGGTGTAGACCGTACCTTCCGAACGAACGCCGGTGCGCCACTCGCCGTACTCGACGGTGTCGGAAACCAGTGCCCAGTTCAGGCTGTTAACAAACGCCGAGCCGAAGAATGCCAGGCAGGAGAACGCCACAAAACTGACCGAGCCGCCGCCGAAGAAATAGTTGAGCAGATCGCCCAGCACCCAAATCAGCAGGCCGCCGATATAGACCTTCTTCTTACCAAAACGTCTGACTGCACCAGGCATCAGGAACACGCCGATGAAAATACAGCCCATGCTGAAAAATCCCATATACGACAACAGGATGGGATCGTTAAGTACGTACTGGGTGTAATAGACCTGGATGGCGAGCTTGACGTTAAACGCCCCTAAGGTGCAGAGGTTGGCAATACACAGAATGAACAGTGGGCGGTTACCCGCAATTGCGCGGAAAGACTGCAACAAGCCAGGCTTTTGCGCTGGATTGGTAGGTTGGGTTTCGACATAACGCTCTTTCACGCCCGAGTAGCAGATCCACATAAACAGCAGGCCGAACAGTGAAAATAGCGTGGCGGCGAAGATATAGCCAAGTTGCTGATTACCTTCGATAAGATTCATAACTGGTACGAATCCCACCGTACACAGCAGCAGGCCCAATGTAGCGCCACCCTGACGCCATGCTGCCAGCGATGCGCGTTCGTTGGGGTTTTTGGTGATAGCGGGGACCATTGCGCCGTAGGAGCAGTTCATCATGCTGAAAAACAGTCCGTAAAGCATAAACAGAATGGTGGCCATCACCGTTTTACCGGTGACATCAAACGGTGTGCCGACAAAGTTGGCGATCGCCAGCAGAGTGACCGGGAATGAGGCGTACAAAATGAAAGGGCGGAATTTGCCTTTTGGACCGATCTTACGCCGGGAATCGAGCATGATGCCGGTACCCATATCGGTAAAGGCGGTAAAGAATTTCGAGATCAAAAAGATAATACCGCCATAGGTGCCGGGCAGCCCCAGAACGTCGGTATAAAACTTCAAAAGATAAAGCGTACCGATATCCAGCAGGATGTTAGAGGCCAGATCGCCGATACCGTAAGAGAGTTTCTCTTTAAAGGGCAGACGTAAAGTAGCCGGATCTTCCGTTGTGATGTGACTCATCGTTGTTCTCCCTTTGCCCGTGAGTTTCCCCACGGGCGGACGTGATTAGATGCTTTTTAACGACGCGAACAGTGCCGCCCATTCGCTATCGGCGCGATAAAAGACCGGCGGTTTACCGATGGGCGCATTAACGGTAACTTCCCCGCCCCGGAACGCTTCACCTGTCCAGGCGTGGACCCAGTTATCCTCCGGCAGATAGAGCGTCCAGTCGCTACGGCCTTGTTCATGCACCGGAGCGACCAGAATGTCGCGGCCTAACAGGTACTGATATTTCAGGGTGTAGGTGTGTGTATCGTCTTCGTAATGCAGGAACAGCGGGCGCATAACCGGCAGGCCGGACTTCGCATTCAGCGCGACGGCCTCTTTCAGGTAAGGTTTCAGGGTGGTGAAGACGGTGGTCATACGGGCAAAATGGGCAATAGTTTCCGCGTCGCCGTCAAACTGCCAGTTGTCGCCCGGACGGTTGCCTTCGTGGGTGCGCATCATCGACGTGAAGGCGCTGAAATCACACCAGCGCAGCAGCAGCTCTTTGCTGCGCTTCATCTCAAACAGGGTGGTATAACCGCCAATGTCACTGTGATGCAAACCATGTCCGGTCATTGCCAGCGACAGCGCTGCCGGGACGACCGACGCCAGGCCATCGTCGAGACTCCAGTCGACGTTCTGGTCGCCCGCCCACATCATGGTGGAGTATTTCTGGCTACCGGTAGAACCGGCGCGCATAAAGAAAAGGATCTCGCCAAGCTTGCCCGTTTCTTCAAGGGCTTCGTAGTTACATTTCGCCCACAGTGCGGGCCAGGCGTTATGCATAATTTCGGCGCTAACGCCGTTATGCAGGTACGTGTCGGTGGGCAGATACTCGCCGAAGTCAGCCATCCAGCCGCCGCAGCCGAGTTCAATCATGTTCTTTTTGATCACTTCCTTGAACCAGGCGTAGGCTTCCGGATTAGTGAGATCGACAACGCCGCCGTAAAACTCCCCAAATTCCACCAGATAGTCACCGCCAGAGGCATCTTTTGCCAGATAGCCATGTTGCGCCGCTTCTTCGCAGAGATCTTTATCGCTGGCAACATACGGGTTGATGTAGGCGAGGAACTGCACGCCTTCTTCTTTCCATTGCTTGATGCGGGAATCTAACTGTGGGTAGTTTTCACTGTTCCACTTCCAGTTCCACATCACACGTTTGCCAAAAGAGGTCATACGGATCCCGGACCAGTCCTGCGCCCAGATGCCGTTAACCTTCACACCCGCGTTACGCATGGTGTCCAGTTTTTTCTGGCACACTTCCGTCCCGCCCTGAATACCGAGCGTTACTCCGTCATAAATCCAGTCGGGCAGTTCTGGCTGGCGTCCCAGCAGTGCGGTTAATTTTTCCAGCAGGGAGATGTATGTATCAGCACATTCAAAACGCAGCGTTGCTTTGTCTTCCCACAGCGCCAGTTCATGGTATTCCGGGGCACTAAAGTCGAAGTTCATATAGCAACTGTTATCAACATGGCAGTAATACTTCTGCGTGCTGACAAAGGTTGGCTGCGGGAAAAAGGTCCAGTAGTAATCACCGCCCGCATTCTCTTTGCAGTCGGCCTGCCAGGTGACATAGCTTTGTTTGTTGCGACCAACACCCTGCTCGCTGGTCCACAGTGGGAACGGTTTGCCGCGTAGATCAAAATAGGAAAACTGTTCACCGCAGCCGTAGATATGGTCCTCCGGCTGTGCGGCGAGACGCAGCCAGATGCGGTTATGGTGACGATCATCGTTTTGCAGTTTCAGCACTAAACGGCCTTGTTCGTCAGTAGAGATATGCAGCGTGGCGCTAATGTCAGAACCACGGCAGAAATGGATTAACCAGCCATCCGGTGACTGGCTGACGATGGCGTCGGTCAGCGCAATCTTCTCCTGCAATTTATCTTTAATGCTGAAATTACCGCGGAACATATCGATATCCGCTATACCTGAGCCAATCGATAAGCAAGGATTATCTTTGCTATGGATTAAAATAAGACGGTCTTGAAAACGTAGAGTAAAACTGTCGTTATTCTGATGAAATTGAAAATCTAATAACTGTGGGCGTGGCGTATCCATAAATAATCTCCATAGAGTATAAAACTAATATTTCATGCCATCCTGTTATTACAGGTTTCATTAATCAAAGAATGTGTGCGGGTATAAATTAAAACCCGCGCAAGTGATTATTTACTTTCTTCAGCTCGGCGGATTGCCGCCACTTTTTTACCAAATGCCAGTTGCAGTATAACTAACAAGGTAAACGGAGGCAGAAGTGCGGCAGCGGCGGGAATTCCCAACGCACCTTTTATCAACATAGAACCGGAGGCAATCAACAATAAAAAGACCATCACACGAAACACTTTGACCGAAATGCGTTTATGCACATATTGTCCAATCAGTGAACCGAGGATCATGGTGGGAATACAAAACAGCACCAGTTTAAAGATAGAAACAGTCAAAATTCCGCTGGTCGCCAGCCCGCCGATCACCGCGATGTTGTTTGCGGTGAAGAAGGCGTTCAGTGTGCCGCGAAATGCCGCCGGACCTAAGTTACGCAGCATCCCGTAGATAACCATCGGCGGCCCGTTGGTTGAGAACGCCGCGCCTAATGCGCCAGCTACTGCGCCGATAGGTGCGGCGATCCAGTTACGGTCATAAATCGGCAGGCGAGGAATAAACATGCTGTAAAAGGAGTAGAGGATAAGAAATCCACCTAAGCCCACTTTCATAAAATGGTCGGGTAAATATGACAGCGCATATAAACCGACGGGTATTCCCAAAAATGAGAAAATAATCAGCACCATTGCCGAGCGCCAATCCGTTTCTTTGCGTGATAGCCAGGTGGCGTACAAGGCGGTTGCGGTGCCGACAATTACCGAAAGTGGTGTTGCCATTTTTACGGGGAGCATTAACGTGACGAGTGGCATGGTGGTTAAACCGCCACCAAATCCCGCGCATATCCCCACAAAGGTATAAAGAAACATCAACGCGATAACGATACATACCACGTTTGTTTCCAGCATGGCCCCATCTGGCGAAAATAACGTAAAAAAGTCCATAATATTTCCTGTTGTGTAAATACAACCCTAAACAATGATCTCGTTTTTTTCTTAATGAAATTAATTGTGCTGCCCGTGAATATTAAAAAACAGGCGATGCGTTTTTCCTGGTTCCAGTAATAATAAATCGGTGCCGGAATTAAAGGCGTTAGGCGGGCAACTCATAGGTTCAATTGCCAGTCCCTGACGCTGTAATTTTTCGCCGCTATAAACCTGCACCCAGGGTTGATCGGAACAAAGACTCACCGAAAGTGCCTGCTGTGGATGGGTAATGGTCATTTCCCACAGATCATTAGCGGTTTTAAAGGTATGGTCTATTTTTGTCGCGGCTATTTTTGTCGCCCGCGTGAAATTTAAATTCAGCTCATCAACGTGGTGAAGCGTTGTCGGATTTGCGTGCTCATCGACGGCATAAACCTGTTCTGCCGGAAGCTGGAAAAGATAGTCATCAACAGATGTTAAGTTGCAGGTTAAATAAGGATGAATACCCACACCATAAGGTGCGGTCACAGTACCAATATTCTGGCTTGCGATCTCAACGGAAAGGCCCGTGCGAGCATTGAGCGAATAAACAACCTGCGAAGCCAGCATAAACGGATAGCCGTAACTGGGCGGTAGAAAAGCTGTCAGGGTAACGCTGGTGGCGGTTAATTCGCTAATTTGCCAGTCTCGCCAGGCAAGCAGCCCGTGAATAGCGGCTTTTGAACTATGTTCATTAATGGGTAACTGATATTCCTGTCCCCGATAGCGGTAACAGCCGTTGGCGATCCGGTTCGGCCACGGAATAAGCACTTTACCCAGATGCGCCAGCGGCATCTCTTCGGGTTTGTGCGGGATGACTAAATGACAACCCTGAAAAGTTAATTCAGCCAGACCAGCACCAACCGTCACGATAGTCGCGTGATAATCCCCCGCGGCAAGTGAAACGGTTTGTCCACTGCAATGCATGTTGGTGATTTGCATACGAGGCACCTTAATTAAAAAACGGCATACAGCCTCCCATGAGGCTGATGTCAAACCAAAAAACTGCGCCGGGCGGTCCCCTCTCCCCTTTGGGGAGAGGGTTAGGGTTTTCAGTCAGTTATTTGGCATTCACGTCCAGCAGACCCGCCGCAACTGCCGGAGCCAGGCCTGGCGCTAACGGGATACGCGGGATCACCAGGCAATGCAGCAGGTGATAAATATCCTGTTTACCGTCCCAGACTTTGGTGGTGACCTTATTGTCCGCATCCAGCTCCTGCCACCAGGAACCATTTTCATAGTCCATCAGGTACTTAATGCAGTAGTCCCACCATGTCTGATACCAGGTTTCGTACTGGCGATCGCCGGTAACGGTGTAGAGCGCATAAGCTGTACCCATCGCTTCGACGATAGGCCAACGCACACGTTCGCGGACCACCGGTTTGCCTTCCCAGTCAACGGTATAAACAATCCCGTCGGCACCATCGGGCGCCCAGGCATCGCGCACGGTAGCGTTGAACAGACCTTTGGCATCTTCTAGCAACCAGGCCGGAGGCTGTTCGCAACGGGCTTCCAGGGCAGCGTGGATATGCAGCATTAAACGGCCCCATTCGATCCAGTGGCCCGGCGTGCCTCCGAATGCGCGGAAGCGGTGCGCCGGGTTATCTTTGTTGTAATCCGGCAGCGGATTCCACTGGGTATCGAAGTGCTCGTTAACGCGATAATGATTATTTCTGGCGACGTCGTGGATAATGACGGAAGCCACGCGAATCGCGCGATCCAGCCATTTTTTGTCATGCGTTACGTCATAAACAATCAAGAAAGCTTCCACCGCGTGCATATTGGCATTGCCGCCGCGGTACTCTTCGGTTTTGCTGAAGGCTTCGTCCCAGGATTCCAGGCACATCTGCTCTTCTTCGCTCCAGAAGTATTTCTCGATAATTTCAATGGTGTAATCGAGCAGCTTACGCGCTTCCGGGTGACCCGTTGTGACGGCACTGGCGGCACCCAGCAGGGCAAAGAAATGTTGATAGCCCTGTTTGGAGGCATCCACCACGCCCTCGTCATTGACACAGGCATACCAGCCGCCATATTTTTTATCGCGCAGTGCGCCGTTCATGGCTTTGATACCATGATCAACCAACGAGTAAGCGCCAGGTCGACCCATCGCCGCAGCAACGGAATACACGTGCAACATACGGGCGGTGATCCACAGATGGGTGCCCATCTCTTCTTTGATTTGCCCTTTATTGCCTAACCAGCCAAAGCCAGTCGGTACTACGGAATTTTTACCAAAATCAAAGATGCGATCGGTTTCCTGTTCCAGCCAACGGTTGTGACTTAAGGTGTTAAACCATTTCATTTTTGTATCCTCATGTTAACGGCGTTTAGCCATCATTTCGTCGACGATATCGCCAAGTTGTTGTAATTTCGGTGCGCAAACGTCACGCAGCATCAGTTCGTTGTCTGGTAAACCGACGACCGATGCCCAGACGGCCCGACCGGCCAGGAAGCCCGATGCGCCCGCCGTCATCGCCACGCGCACGGCACGCGGGAACAGTTTTTCGTCGACGCCGGAAGAGAGGATCACCCACGGCATATTGATATGGTCATTCAGACGTTGTGAAGCACTGAGAAGCTCTTGTTGCGGACCTTTTCCGTAAAGCGGCATTTCAACTTTGTAGAGGTCAGCGCCACTGTCGCCCAGTTCTTTGGCGGCATCGATGATCGCTTGTTCGCGATCGAATTTATCGCCACGACGCGGCGGGCGAACAACCGGCTCAATGATGCTCACCAGACCGTTTGAATGGCACAGTTCGTTGAACTCTTTCACCATATCCAGGCGTTGCTGCGCATCTTCATCGCTACGCCACAGCACCAGTAGTTTCAAGGCTTTACCGCCGTCTTGTTTGATTTGTAGCGGGTTGATTTTGCGGTCAATGACTACGCTATCTACCGGAATACCGTTGCCAGGGATGAACTCATCGGCGGCGACAATCATGGCGCAACTTTTGGCAATCGCGTTTTGCTCAACCACCTGGCGGTAGCAGAATTGTTGATCTACCAGAATCGCCGATGCATAAGGTGAAAGGGCCTTCGCGGCGTTAACTTTGAAATCAGTTAAAACGCTATCGGCTACTGGAGCGGGTGCGCCAGCCGCGGCAAACATCATGCGCATGGCTTCGCGCTGATCGACTGCCAGCATGGCAAAACCGCCCGATGCGCGCGTAATGTCGTTGATGGTGTACTTATTCATTCATTTATTCCTTTATCCAGTCGTTACATTTTTACTTTGGCAGTCATCCCGGCACTGACACGGACCTGCTCCAGAATGGCGGACCAGTCCTGGCGACCTCGACCCGCTGCGCGCGCCTGGCTATAAACCTCCCGTGAGGCGGCCCCCAGCGGCATCGGCACATGCAACTGGTTGGCGACATCGAGGGCGATGCCAAGATCCTTATGGGCAAGATCGATCATGAAGGCGGGAGAAAGATCTCCACTGAGGACTTTGTTCGGCCAGGAAGTGGTGAAGTGGCCTTTACCGGCGGCAGTACCGCTCATTACCTTGACGGCAACATCGAAGGGAAGATTGAGGGCTTCGCACAAAACGGCGGCTTCTGCCGACAGCGCATTGAGCGCGATGCTCATGTAGTTGTTGATAAGCTTAACGCGGATCCCCATGCCCGGACCGCCCGCGTTGATCAACTCGCTGCCCATCGCCATCAGGATCGGCGTGGCGCGTTCAACTTGTTCAGCGGTGCCGCCAGCCAGCAGTAACAGAGTACCGGTAATGGCATTTGCAGAAGTACGGCCTACCGGAACATCCATCATGCTGAAGCCTTTGGCTTGCATATCGGCAATCAATTTATCGGTTTGCAGCGGATGGATGGTCGACATATCAATGACCAGCGCATCGGTAGATAAGCTTTCGCAAATGCCGTTTTCACCGAACAACACGCTGCGCACCAGATCGCCATTCGGCAACATGGTAATGATAAATTCGGCATCTTTAGCGGCCTGCGCTGGGTTAGCAGCGGGAGTCGCCCCTTTGTCTACCAGATGCTGTACGGCTTCGGCATTCACATCGAAGACGCAAAGTTGATGCCCTTGCTGCAATAAATTGCTCGCCATTGGCGAACCCATTTGTCCTAAACCGATAAACGCGATTGCTGCCATAACCCTCTCCTGAATACAGTGATGTCACTTTTTGTCATTTATGACATGCCTTGCTTGTCTGTTTTTGATCGTATTTGTAATTTATCGTCAAAAAATTGACAGCCGTCACTTTTTAAACAATTGGTGAAATTAAAATGAACGCATCCCAAAATGCTTAAGGAATGACCATGATTCGTGTTGCTTGTGTAGGAATTACCGTGATGGATCGCATCTATTACGTGGAAGGGTTGCCGACGGAGAGCGGTAAGTACGTGGCAAAAAATTATACGGAAGTTGGCGGCGGGCCAGCGGCTACAGCAGCAGTTGCGGCGGCCAGACTGGGTGCGCAGGTCGATTTTATTGGTCGCGTCGGTGACGACGACACGGGCAACAGCCTGCTGGCAGAGCTGGAATCCTGGGGCGTTAACACCCGTTACACCAAACGGTATAACCAGGCGAAATCTTCGCAATCCGCCATCATGGTGGATGCCAAAGGAGAGCGAATCATCATTAACTATCCCAGCCCGGACCTGCTGCCTGACGCAGAGTGGTTGGAGGAAATTGATTTCTCTCAGTGGGATGTGGTGCTGGCAGATGTACGCTGGCATGACGGCGCGAAAAAAGCCTTCACTCTGGCGCGGCAGGCGGGCGTGATGACCGTGCTGGACGGTGATATTACGCCGCAGGATATCAGTGAGCTGGTGGCGTTAAGCGATCATGCAGCTTTTTCAGAACCGGGTCTGGCGCGGCTAACGGGCGTGAAAGAGATGGCGAGTGCCCTAAAACAGGCACAAATGCTCACAAATGGACATGTCTATGTTACTCAGGGCAGTGCAGGCTGTGACTGGCTGGAGAATGGCGGGCGACAGCATCAGCCAGCTTTCAAAGTTGATGTGGTAGATACTACCGGTGCGGGCGATGTTTTTCACGGCGCATTGGCGGTGGCGCTGGCAACAGGTGGAGATTTAGCGGATTCCGTCCGCTTTGCCAGCGGTGTGGCGGCGTTAAAATGCACGCGTCCCGGTGGGCGTGCCGGGATCCCTGACTGTGATCAAACCCGATCTTTTTTGTCACTTTTTGTATAAAATGCCAGGGTGATGGTTTTTCGAGGAATTTTCATGAGCCTTACCGAACTGACCGGTAACCCGCGGCACGACCAACTCCTCATGCTGATCGCCGAGCGTGGGTATATGAATATTGATGAGCTGGCAAATCTGCTGGATGTTTCCACGCAGACGGTCCGCCGGGATATTCGTAAATTAAGCGAGCAAGGGCTGATCACGCGCCATCACGGTGGCGCGGGTCGGGCCTCCAGCGTCGTTAATACGGCGTTCGAACAGCGTGAGGTTTCGCAAACTGAAGAGAAAAAAGCGATTGCCGAAGCGGTGGCAGACTATATTCCTGATGGTTCAACAATATTTATCACCATTGGTACGACCGTTGAACATGTCGCCCGGGCGTTACTTAACCACAATCATTTGCGGATAATCACCAACAGCCTGCGTGTGGCGCATATTCTTTACCACAACCCGCGCTTTGAAGTGATGGTGCCCGGCGGTACGTTGCGCTCTCATAATAGCGGGATCATTGGCCCTTCAGCGGCGTCCTTTGTGGCCGATTTTCGGGCTGATTATCTGGTAACAAGCGTTGGGGCGATTGAGAGCGATGGCGCGTTGATGGAGTTTGATGTAAACGAAGCTAATGTGGTGAAAACGATGATGGCGCACGCGAGAAATATTCTGCTGGTCGCCGATCACACTAAGTATCATGCTTCGGCGGCGGTTGAAATTGGTAATGTGGCACAGGTCACTGCGCTCTTTACCGACGAGCTGCCGCCCGCTGCGCTAAAATCACGCTTACAAGACAGCCAAATTGAAATCATCCTTCCCCAGGAAGACGCGTAGAATTTTGTGACCGTTGACCTTGCTTCATACCTGACCACATAGCCAAACCCATCCTTTCCCGCTACAGTTAATTTCTTGTGGCGCGAAAGGAGGCAAAAATGCTCTATATCTTTGATTTAGGTAATGTGATTGTCGATATCGACTTTAACCGTGTGCTGGGAGCCTGGAGCGATTTAACGCGTGTTCCCCTGGCTACGCTTAAGAAGAGTTTCCACATGGGCGAGGCGTTTCATCAGCATGAGCGTGGGGAAATTAGCGACGAAGCGTTCGCAGAGGCGCTGTGTCATGAGATGGCTCTACCGCTAAGCTATGAGCAGTTTTCCCACGGCTGGCAGGCGGTGTTTGTCGCGCTGCGCCCGGAAGTGATCGCCATCATGCATAAACTGCGTGAGCAGGGTCATCGTGTGGTGGTGCTTTCCAATACTAACCGCCTACATACCACCTTCTGGCCGGAGGAATACCCGGAAATTCGTGATGCTGCTGACCATATCTATCTGTCGCAAGATCTGGGGATGCGCAAACCTGAAGCACGAATTTACCAGCATGTTTTGCAGGCGGAAGGTTTTTCACCCAGCGATACGGTCTTTTTCGACGATAACGCCGATAATATAGAAGGAGCTAATCAGCTAGGCATTACCAGCATTCTGGTGAAAGATAAAACCACCATCCCGGACTATTTCGCGAAGGTGTTATGCTAAAAACCATTCAGGACAAAGCCAGGCACCGTACCCGTCCGCTATGGGCCTGGCTAAAACTACTCTGGCAACGCATTGATGAGGACAACATGACAACCCTGGCAGGTAATCTTGCCTATGTGTCGTTGCTCTCTCTTGTGCCGCTGGTTGCCGTTGTTTTTGCGCTTTTCGCCGCTTTTCCCATGTTTTCCGACGTCAGTATTCAGTTGCGTCACTTCATTTTTGCCAACTTTCTGCCCGCAACTGGCGATGTTATTCAGCGATATATCGAACAATTTGTTGCCAATTCCAACAAGATGACCGCCGTTGGGGCGTGTGGGCTGATCGTCACAGCATTATTGCTGATGTACTCCATCGATAGCGCGTTGAATACCATCTGGCGCAGTAAACGAGCGCGACCAAAAATTTACTCGTTTGCCGTGTACTGGATGATTTTAACGCTGGGGCCGCTGCTGGCAGGGGCCAGTCTGGCGATCAGTTCCTATTTGCTCTCCCTGCGCTGGGCGAGCGATCTCAATACTGTCATCGACAACGTGCTGCGTATTTTTCCGTTGCTGTTGTCGTGGATCTCCTTCTGGTTGCTGTACAGCATTGTTCCTACTATCCGCGTACCTAATCGCGACGCGATTGTCGGCGCGTTTGTCGCCGCACTCCTGTTCGAAGCAGGAAAGAAAGGTTTCGCGCTTTATATCACCATGTTCCCCTCATATCAGCTCATTTACGGTGTGCTGGCGGTGATCCCCATTCTCTTTGTTTGGGTCTACTGGACATGGTGTATCGTCTTGCTTGGTGCGGAAATTACTGTCACTCTCGGGGAATACCGCAAACTAAAACAAGCAGCTGAACAAGAAGAAGACGACGAACCATGATTGCATTAATTCAACGCGTAACCCGTGCCAGCGTCACCGTGGAGGGAGAAGTGACGGGCGAAATTGGCGCGGGACTTTTGGTGTTATTGGGTGTCGAAAAGGATGACGACGAACAGAAAGCAAACCGTCTGTGCGAGCGTGTGCTCGGCTATCGCATCTTTAGCGATGCCGAAGGCAAGATGAACCTCAACGTGCAACAGGCGGGCGGCAGTGTGCTGGTGGTTTCCCAGTTTACCCTCGCCGCAGATACCGAACGGGGGATGCGTCCAAGTTTCTCCAAAGGCGCATCACCGGATCGCGCAGAGGCGTTATATGACTATTTCGTCGAACGCTGCCGTCAGCAAGAGATGAACACGCAAACAGGACGCTTCGCTGCGGATATGCAGGTATCGCTGGTCAATGATGGCCCCGTAACATTCTGGTTGCAGGTATGAGCCAGCTTCCAGGGTTGTCACGGGAAACAAGAGAGAGTATCGCTATGTATCACCTTCGGGTTCCACAAACAGAAGAAGAATTAGAGCGTTACTATCAGTTTCGCTGGGAAATGTTGCGTAAGCCCCTGCATCAACCGAAAGGTTCGGAACGCGACGCGTGGGATGCGATGGCGCATCACCAGATGGTCGTCGACGAGCAGGGTAATCTGGTGGCGGTAGGCCGACTGTATATTAATGCCGACAATGAAGCGTCCATTCGCTTTATGGCCGTTCATCCCGACGTGCAGGACAAAGGGTTAGGAACGCTGATGGCGATGACCCTGGAGTCGGTGGCGCGCCAGGAGGGCGTTAAGCGCGTGACCTGCAGCGCCCGTGAAGACGCGGTGGAGTTTTTCGCCAAGCTGGGGTTTGTTAATCAGGGAGAAATTACCACACCTACCACTACGCCGATTCGCCATTTTCTGATGATTAAACCCGTCGCCACTCTGGATGATATTTTGCATCGCGGCGACTGGTGCGCGCAGTTGCAACAGGCGTGGTATGAACACATCCCGTTAAGCGAAAAAATGGGTGTACGCATTCAGCAATATACCGGGCAAAAATTTATCACCACCATGCCGGAAACCGGCAATCAGAACCCGCATCATACGTTGTTTGCCGGGAGTTTATTTTCACTGGCAACGCTTACCGGTTGGGGGCTTATCTGGCTGATGCTGCGCGAACGCCACCTCGGCGGAACGATTATTCTGGCCGATGCGCATATCCGCTACAGCAAGCCGATTAGCGGTAAACCGCATGCGGTAGCCGACCTCGGTGCCTTAAGTGGCGACCTCGACCGTCTGGCGCGCGGACGTAAAGCACGGGTGCAGATGCAGGTCGAAATCTTTGGCGACGAGACGCCGGGGGCGGTGTTTGAAGGCACGTATATCGTTCTGCCCGCGAAGCCATTTGGCCCGTATGAAGAGGGCGGGAACGAAGAAGAGTAGCTGATGGAGAGGGGCGGTGTAGCCTCTCTCACTCATTCAGGTCATTTACATCAGCCCCTGACTATTCCGGTTATATTGAATAAGAACGCTATAAATTTTTATTCTTCGTTGGCACCATACGTGTCTTGCTACATCACTGTTCAGGAGCATTTAAATATTATTTGTAGAGGTGAGTGACAATTATCGCCGATAATGCTTAATTCATCATCTTACTTCAGGTTTGAGCGATTTTTGATAGCCAAACCCCCCTCTGGTGCCATACTTTTCTCATAAATATTTTTAAAATCTATAGCTAACAAACATTATGCAAAGATAATGGACTGGCATCATTGTCAGTATCATTCATTTACTGCTCTGGATGTTGTAAATAATTATGTTGCATGTTTGCTCTTAAACCGTGGGAAGGAGGCTGTAATGGTTGCCAATATTAATCTCATTAAACAAGAAGGTTATTCTATTGTTAATTTAGAAAAACAACTAACGAGTAATGAATCACCGAAGCAAACGCTATTAAATCATTTTTCACTTTGCCTTAAAATGGAAGGTGAGGAGCAACTGTGCGATTGTGTTAACGAACTGAAACTCGGGTTGTCGAGTAATAATGAATATGACCTGTTCAAAAATAGAGAAACCTCACTGTGGAAACGCAAAGTACCAGAAAGCGCAGCGCTGGCAATGACGGGAACAGTATATAAATTATTTGGTAGTCGCTTACTCAACGCCCGCAATCAGTTAGATAAAAACCTCCTCGAAATGGCTATGCAAATGGTTTATGGCAAAGATATGGTGACAAAGTCAGGGGATATATTGATTGATATACAATTAAATAAGGATGGCAGCCTCCAGAGTAAGCACTACACATTTGATGTAGGTGAAGTTATAAACAGTTATAATATTGACCTCTTTGTGAATGCCTCGAGTATTAATCAAACTTACTTACATGATAAAAAGCCTGGTGACGTTATTAACCTATATGGCGCTTTAGATAACGTTCCCCTTGTAGTTAAGGAATGCACAGGTAAAAATCATCAAATCAATGTTAAAGCCAAATTGCCACAAGAACGAAGTGAAAAAGTTGAGGATATGTGTGAAAGAATGAGAGGTGGCATCTCTATGTTTAACCACACCACAAAAACAGCTGATAATATAGAGCATAATTTGCAGCTAAGTTTTCTCGTGGATTCACGACCGTCGATCACCAATAAATACTCAGCCAAAGATGTAAGTCCAGATATACTTACATTGCCCGTCAACGTATATCGGGCAGATTTTAAAATTAAAATCAATAACGAAGTAGAGAAGGCTTCGTCAATTGTGTTATGTGCTGTGCAAAAAAATCTCCATGCAGCAAGGAAGGTTCTTAGCGGGATAATAGGAAATGTGCCAAAAAATAATAAACCAAAAACAATCATTTTTGATTTGCGTTTTCTTAGTGCAATTAAGCAGAAAGTTTTTTTTGGCAATGAAAAACCGTTGTTTGTAAAACATACCGCAATGATGAGGGAGGCATGCCAGGATTTACCGCAGCCAGTGGAATATATTCCTTTAGACTGTGAAGCGCATAGCCATCGCAGCGTCGCCTTTGCCAAAACCGTGGTTGCACCTATCATGGTGACAGGTGTGGGCGCTGCTTTAATGTATGCAACATCATCAGGCCCGTATTATGCGAAAAGTATTTCTGACTCGCCGGATATCGAGATGATAAAAAATCGTATGGCTGGATTATTTAACCACATGGGTAATTCTGTACAAACAAAATATCGGCCGGTTTTTGATAAATGGAATGAATTGGTAGATAAGTTAAACCACGAAAGAAATACAGTACCGTTTGCGTGTTTGACCACCATTTTAGCAACAGCGTTAAATGAAACCCCTGAGGGGGATACGAATGTTGCCGTTGTGATGGGGTGTAAATCTGCGAAAGATCGCACGATATCCATTGTCCTTGGCAACTCGATGTTGCAAACACTCATTGAAAAACGCCTCGCCTATGGTGGAGAAATTGAAAACCTTTTTGATCAACAGGGATATTTTAGTTGCGAGTCATTAACAGCTGAAGAATTAATGATGTTAAAAGACCTGTTTGATATTCGAATTCTTCATGTCTCTAACAAATTCAATGTTGGTTTGCAAGGTAATATCAACACGGATGTTTTACAAGATTCGTTTTTTAAAAATGTCGATTTCATTCATGAATCTAACTCGTATACCGTAGGGATGGGAGTCTGAAGAGTAAAACTCATTTGAATTACCAGAATTCGGCCAATGCATTGCAAAAATGACATACAAAGAGAGAAGTGTGCAGGCACTTAGCCGCGAGGGGCATGGTTATGCCATACAGAAAGCACCAGCATTCAGAACTCCTGTGAAAGCGGCATAGTGCCGCCTGCTCAGGAGTTACCTTCCCGCTCTCCAGGCCACATCCCGTAGCGCCGATCGCGCAGCCTCACTGATACCACCTAACTGAAAAAATCCGTGGATAACGCCAAGGTAGCGTTGGCAGGTGCATTGCACTCCTTGCTCTGTCATGCGGTGATACAACGCTTCACCTTCATCGCAAAGTGGGTCGTATTCAGCGGTAATGATATGTACAGGCGGCAAGCCATTGAAATCATCGCGCCAAAGAGGGCTGGCTTCAGGATGCCTGCGTTCAATGCCTGGCAGGTACATCTCAAAGCCGCTCAGTAAAGTGTCGCGTGTGATGATGTAATCGTGACCATTGCGTATGTAGCTTTCGAAATGCGCAGTCGCATCAAGCATAGGATAAATTAAGATGAGTTGTGCTGGTTGCCACTCGCCAGCACGCTTTAATCGCAAAGCAGTTACCAGCGCCAGATGCCCACCTGCACTGTCACCGGCGAGAGTTATCCGTTGTTTATCAACGCCGAGTCGTTCGGCGTGTTGCCAGACTAATTCTGCACCTCGCTGCGCATCATCATGGGCGGCGGGGAAAGTATGTTCCGGTGCCAGCCGATACTGGACGGCAATAACCCGACATTGCCCGTAATAGGCTAACTGGCGCAGCTGGTTGTCGTGAGTTGCGAACCCGCCGCTAACAAAACAGCCACCGTAGTAATAAATTATCGTCGGGAGTAATGTAGGGGCATTCAGCGGCGACACTATTCGTAAGGTCATCGCTTCAAGTTCGATAGTCTGAATATCTACCCGCGTTTCTGTCTCACCCGCAAGGACAGCGCTGGCGATATAGCCCTCCCTGCGCTGCGCAATACTTTGTTGACGCGATGAGGGGCGACCCGCAGCGATAAACTCTTCGACTAACTCTGCAATTCCTTTTTCCAGTGCCATAGTAGAACTCATTTTGCTGTATGAATGTACAGTTTTATACACCCGTTTTTACTGGATGGATACAGGGAAATTCACGGGCGTGGAAAATCTGGAAAGCGCCTCGCAAATGTAAAGACAAACCCGGCAGAGACGTGGTTTTGCTGTAGCACTATCAGTAAGCTAGTGGTTTCAGGGGTACGTCAATGACGTACAAAAAGGATTGTTACTCTAAGCCAATGGCGTACAGTTATACTCTTCATCGAAACGGAAATTTTCCCAGAAGATGTTCAAAAACTGCTGAATGACGATGAATTCAGTCGTTTTCAGTTTTTCCTGGCCTTGAATCCTGACTACGGTGAGGTAATACCTGAAACTGGTGGGTTAAGAAAGGTTCGATGGGTCTCAGGAGAAAAGGGGAAACGTGCTGGTGTCAGGGTTATTTACTTTCATCAGGTTAAACATTATGAGATCAGATTACTGCTTATTTATCGTAAGGGTATTAAAGATGATCTGTCTCCCCAGGAAAAAGCAATGCTCCGGTTGTTAAATACGAGGTGGTAAATGGATAAGGCACTTTTTGAGCGGTTGACTCACAGCATGGCCCAGATGAATGAAATTATTGAAGGAACGCGACAGCCTTCACGGACTTTTGAAGTTGATGCTATGAAAATCAAAGAAATACGCCGTGCTTCAGGGTTGTCACAATCTAAATTTGCCGATCTTATTTCCGTAAGCGTAGACACGTTGCGTAACTGGGAGCAGGGGCGGCGTTCACCGACCGGGCCTGCAAAGGCTTTGCTGCGAGCGATTGCCAATGATCCGCAACATGTGCTGCAAGCACTTAACCGTTAGAGGCATGGTTATGCCATACAGAAAGCACCAGCATTCAGAACTCCTATGAAAGCGGCATAGTGCCGCCTGCTCAGGAGTATTGCTATGACCCGTAATCGTGCTGAACGTCGCCATCATATGGCGCGATTAAAAAAAATCCGCCGTCGTTATCGCACAGCAGGCGATGGAAGCAAAAAAGCATCAGGTGTTTGCTTTCGTACTCCCTGTATGTGCTCTTGTTGGATGTGTGGACATCGACGTTATCATAATGGTCCCCGCGTATCGGAAATTCGTGCAAAAGCACGCTATTCGAATTAAGGGAAAATGATGAACTATTTTAAGGAAGCACATTTTTAGAACTCTTAGCAGGAGACTAAAAATGTCCACATTTAATACGCGTAAAGACCGGGATCGTAATGGTAAAGCGAAGCCGCATAAGCATTCAGGGATCCCAACACTCACAGGTAAATGGCGTCATCCTTCAATGGATTGTTGGGTAAACTACAGTACACCGGGCGATCATGAATGGAAGCGGCTCTACACTACGCTTCGCCGTCGTGCCGATGATCGACGCCAATGTTATCGGGTAATGCAGGGGGATGATCCGCAAGGAATCGTCTGGTTCCCGGACTGTTATCCGCAAATTTACTACTACTAGAAATTAAAGACCGGTTGGTGGCAGCACTGACCGGTCTGCGATGGATGCAGTGCAGTCATCTCTGCCATTAACTTACTTGCGGAATAATAAGTAACCCTATCGCAATAAAAACAAGGATCCAACCGGGGATGGTTTTCATCATCTGTTTTCCAAGTGAGATATAGTTAATGATCTCCACTTTATAGGTGTCGTGAATGACCTCCGGATTAGTACAGATAATGTCGTAATTTGCCGGAGTTTGATGACAGTGAAACAGGCCAATAATATGGCTATTATTGCCACTGAAATCTTTGTTACACGAGTAAGCTCCCCACTTCCCTGTTCTTTGCAGCGCAATATCTTGCTGCCTACCAGTCGTAGATATACTAAATTGCGCTGAATAAAAACTCGCGCCGGGCAGGTTTGACGCAATGCCGCTATTATGTGGGAGTGTAATAGTTACCGCGTAGTCTCCTGCTTTTGGCAGGGTAACGGTCCCGCTAAACCCTGGAGCGGTAAAAACGCTGATTTTTTTCGGGTACATCATGCGGATGAGGTAACCGAAGATCCATGCAAAACCAATAAAGAAAATAAATATTACTGAGCAAAACATATTCATGGCATCCATAACTCATCCTTATTATTTACCACTTCTTTCCTGTGAGGGCGCCAGCATCTGATGAAGAATAGTAAATCATCCCTGACGATAGCTGAACCGTTTTTCAATAATAATTGAAAGGAATGCAACTGTAGCATTATTTCTGGAAAACGTCTCGCAAAAATAAAACAAGATACAAAAATCAGCTTTTATTAATTAAATTTTCGGCGTAATTTTCGCACCATGCATTGATGAACGATATATGTAAGGTGGTGGCGATGGTGATGAGTACGGTTTTTCTTCATTTATCAGACGAGGCAATTAAACGGCTGAACAAGCTTCGGGGCTGGCGTAAGGTTTCACGATCTGCAATTTTACGCGAAGCGGTAGAGCAATATCTGGAACGTCAGCAATTCCCGGTGCGTAAAGCAAAGGGAGGCAGGCAAAAGGGGGAGACAGTGGGGGTCGATGATCAGTGTAAGGAGCATAAGGAATGACAAAAAATTTTTTATTCTTGAATATAAAAACCAGATGCCCTTATTCTGGTATTAATACAAGGTTGTTTTACTTGAACTTATAATAACTGCAACTGTTACATCATATCTGGAAAACGCCTCGCAAAAATAAAAGTGATACGTAAATGCACTTTCTTTAAGCATTCGACAAAGGTACTTTTCTCTCCATAGATTCAAAATGATATTGGCGAGATATTTATGAACTCTCTGGCAGGTATGGATATGGGCAGAATTTTACTCGATTTATCGAATGAGGTGATTAAGCAACTTGATGATCTTGAGGTGCAGTGTAATCTTCCTCGTGCGGAATTATTACGGGAAGCGGTAGATCAATACCAGGTAAATCAATCGCAAACAGCAAGAACCAGTGCTTTTGGCATCTGGCAAGGATGTGAGGAAGATGGTGTCGAATACCAGCGTAAGCTGCGCGAGGAATGGTAATGGGAAAAAATGATATCAATCAGATTGCTGACAACGTGCGAGTTGTTCATGCCGGATGCGGCGTGAACGCCTTATCCTGCCTACAAAGTCGTGCAAATTCAACATATTGCAGTTTATTGGTAGGCCTGATAAGCGCAGCGCATCAGGCAATCTTACGCTTGTCATCAGTGACATACCAATAACCTTATCGATGTGTTGGCGGGAAGAATGAGGCCAAACAGGCACTAACAGCATGGTCTTGAATGGGTAACGCGGAATACGAGAGATGGTGTCGTCATACCCTATCAACTGTAATCCGGGCGACCTGCGCCACCCGGAAAACGTCAGAGATTACTCCCCTTCACCCGGAAACAGGAACGGGTTAATGGAACTGCGGGCGTAGCCTTCTTGCTCCATTCGCGCATCCAGTACCAGAGAGGCGAGGTCATCTGCCACGGCTTCAACTTTCGGCTCTTTTTCCTGATAAAGAATCTTCAGGTAAGTGCCGCAGTCATCGCAGCTTTCGGCTTTAATCGCGGCCTGTTCGTCATCCAGCGACCAGTAATGCAGTTTGCCGCTCTGTTCACAGTTGCTGCATTTTACGCGCACTACGTGCCATTCAGTTTCACACAGGTTGCAGTGCAGGTAACGCAGACCCTGAGTGGTGCCAATTTGCACCATACTGGACACCGGCATAGAACCACAAACCGGGCAATATTGACGTTGTTCGCCGTATTCAGCGCGGGCTTTGCCCGGGATCAGATTGGCCATCTGCGCCCAGTAGAGTGACAGTGCAGCCCAGATAAACGGCGCTTTATCGCTGCTGACGGACGAGAAATCAGAGGCAAACAGTGCGCTGGCCATATCTTCCAGCTCCTGGCTTGATGCCTTCTCCAGATTCTCAATCACTGCCAGCGCCGGGCCGCTCATTTCAGGTTTCAGCTCAGCAATCATTGCCATCAGCAGCTTTTGCCAGTGCTTATCACGCGGCAAAACGTGAATATCCAGCGGTGGCTTGCCTTGTGCGCTGGCTTCTTTAATGCGCGCGGTCAGATCCATCTCCAGCGGATGGTCGTACAGCACCACTTCCTGGGCGTGGGCGATAAGCGCAGCAAAACGCAGGTAATCACCCAGCGGATTATTTTCTGCCAGCTCGCGCAGACGTTCAGCGCGGCGGTTGTATAAATTTTTGAGCCGAGGGAACAATAACGGCGGAATCATATCCGCCGTACGTTTCTCGCTCGAACCCAGCTCATCTTGCGGGATTATGCGAATACTCATTCAGCTTTCTTTTCCGTTGTCTTGCGGACCTCACGGTACCAGCGTGGGTGATGTTTCTTCGCCCAGGCGCTGGTAACCCATCCTTCCACCATGGCGGTAATCGTGCCTTTCACCCAAAGGGCGGCGTAGATATGCACCATGATAACCACAATTAACGCCACTGCGGCAAATGAATGCAGCATTAACGCGAATCGGATCACCGGGATTGAGAAAGCAGGCGCAAAATAAGGACGCCAGATAATCACACCGCTCACCAGCAGCAGGACCAGGAAAATAATCGCCGCCCAGAAAACGCATTTCTGACCGAAGTTATAACGCCCGGTGTCACCTACTTCCTCGTTGACGACGATCTTACGAATATTCTTCGCCCAAAAGATATCATCCCGATTGATTAGGTTGTGATGCCAGTAACGGAAAAACATGATGATGAACGAGGCAAACATAACCACGCCGACAAACGGGTGCAGAATGCGCGCCAGCTGCGGTGTGCCCATGATTTGCATCAACCAGTTGAAGGAAGGGAACAAAAAGCCCAGCCCGCTCACCGCCGCCAGGATGAAGCAGAAGGCGGTGATCCAGTGGTTGATACGTTCCGGCGCGGTGTAGCGCACGATGGTGTCACGTCGTTTCATTTGCGCTCCTCGTCTTTCTCTTCGTGCAGATTATTCTCTTCCTCATCCGCACGGTTCGGACCGACACCCACGTAGTGGAAGATACTGGCCGCAAAGGTAGCCGCAAAGCCAACAGCCGCGAGCGGTTTCCAGATGCCTTTCCAGAACTTCACGGTTTCGCTGATTTCCGGGTTCTCCGGCAAGCCATGATACAGATTTGGCTTGTCAGCATGGTGCAGCACGTACATAACATGCGTACCACCCACGCCTGCCGGATCGTACAGACCCGCATTGTCGTAACCACGGGTTTTCAGCTCAGCCACGCGCTCGCTCGCCAGCGTTTTCATCGACTCTTTCGTACCGAAGTGAATCGCCCCCGTCGGGCAGGTTTTCACACAGGCCGGTTCTTGCCCAACCACTACGCGGTCAACGCACAGTGTACATTTGTAGACGCGGTTGTCTTCCGGGTTGAGGCGCGGAATGTCGAACGGACAGCCCGCAATGCAATAACCGCAGCCGATGCACTGCTCGGACTGGAAGTCGACGATACCGTTGGCATACTGAATAATTGCTCCTTCCGCCGGGCACGCTTTCAGGCAGCCTGGATCGGAACAGTGCATACAGCCGTCTTTGCGGATCAGCCATTCCAGTTTGTCGTTCTGCTCCACTTCCGAGAAGCGCATTACCGTCCACGATTTGGCGCTTAAATCATTGGGGTTGTCGTACACCCCAATGTTATTGCCGACGGTATCGCGAATGTCGTTCCACTCTGAACACGCCACCTGACAGGCTTTACAGCCGATACAGGTGGTGACGTCGATGAGTTTCGCCACTTCTTCCTGGAAGTCCCGCGCCTGAGGCGCGGGGGTCAGACCGTTAGTCGCGGAACGACGAATGATATCTTGAGATTGATAAGCCATATGTCGTCTCCGTTACACCTTTTCCACATTCACAAGGAAGGACTTAAACTCCGGCGTCTGCGTGTTCGCATCACCAACGAATGGCGTTAACGTGTTGGCAATAAAGCCTTTTTTCGCAACACCTTCATAGCCCCAGTGAATCGGAATACCGATGGTATCGATATCTTTGCCGTTCGCTTTTAGCGTACGAATACGTTTGGTCACCACCGCTTTGGCTTTGATATAGCCACGGTTGGAGGAGACTTTCACGGTATCGCCCTGGGCAATGCCAAGTTTATTCGCCAGCGACTCCCCGATTTCCACAAACTGCTCTGGCTGCAAAATCGCATTCAACAGCGCGTGTTTGGTCCAGTAGTGGAAGTGCTCGGTCAGACGATAGGTGGTTCCGACATACGGGAACTTATCGGCTTTACCCAATGCTTCGGCATCGTCTTTAAAGATTCGCGCCGCCGGGTTCGAGATAACGTTTGGATGCAGTGGGTTAGTTCCCAGCGGCGTTTCAAACGGCTCGTAGTGTTCCGGGAACGGACCTTCCGCCATCTTATCGAGGGCAAACAGACGCCCCATGCCTTCCTGCTGCATGATAAACGGCCCGACGCCACTGCCCGGAGGCGCTGCGCTGTAGTCCGGAATATCCCAGCCGGTCCATTTGGTGCCGTCCCATTTCAGCAACTGACGCTTCGGATCCCACGGGTTACCCTGCGGATCTGCGGAGGCGCGGTTATACAGAATGCGGCGGTTAAGCGGCCATGCCCATGCCCAGCCCAGCGTGTTACCGAGGCCAGACGGATCGGCGTTATCACGGCGTGCCATCTGGTTGCCCTCTGGCGTCCAGCTACCGGCGAAAATCCAGCAGCCACAGGAGGTGGTACCGTCATCGCGCAGTTGGGCGAACGAGCTAAGTTGTTGGCCTTTCTTGACGATAACCGCCCCGGTTGCCGGATCGGTAATATCGGCCAGCGCCTTACCGTTGCTCTCCATCGCCACTTCTTCCGACTTCGGCTCATGCGGGATGGCGTAGTTCCAGGTCATGTTCAGCACCTGGTCCGGGTTCGCGCCACCCTGTTCGGCGTACATCTTGCGCAAGCGCAGGAAGATACCGGAGAGGATCTCGCCATCAGTCAGCGCAATCCCTGGGGCGTCCGCACCTTTCCAGTGCCACTGCAACCAGCGACCGGAGTTAACGATTGAACCGTTCTCTTCCGCGAAGCAGGTCGATGGCAGACGGAACACTTCGGTCTGGATCTTCGACGAGTCCACTTCGTTCAGCTCACCGTGGTTCTGCCAGAAGTTAGAGGTTTCAGTGTTCAGCGGGTCGATAGTGACGAGGAACTTCAGTTTCGACAGACAACCGATCACTTTGTTTTTGTTCGGGAATGAGGCAACAGGGTTAAAGCCCTGGCAGATATAGCCATTGACCTTGCCCTCTTTCATCATCTCGAAGTATTGCAGGACGTCGTAGCCTTTATCCCACTTCGGCAACCAGTCAAAGCCCCAGCTGTTTTCTGCCGTCGCTTTATCACCAAAGAAGGCCTTCATCATGGAGACGAAGAATTTCGGGTAATTGCCCCAGTAGTTAACCTGGCCTTCCAGCAGCGGTTTCGGCGTATTGGCGGCAAGGTAGGTTTGCAGATCGGTCTGCTTCTCGCTTGGCAGCGTCATGTAACCTGGCAGGCTCTGCGACAGCAGCCCCAGGTCCGTCAGCCCCTGAATGTTGGAGTGACCGCGCAGGGCGTTAACGCCGCCGCCTGCCATCCCCATATTGCCGAGCAGTAGCTGGATCATCGCCATCGTACGAATGTTCTGCGCACCAACGGAGTGTTGCGTCCAGCCGAGCGCGTAAAGGAACGAGGCAGTTTTATCGTGAGCACTGGTCTCTGCGATGTATTCGCAGACTTTCAGGAACGCGTCTTTCGGCGTGCCACAGATGTTTTCAACCACATCTGGCGTATAACGGGAAACGTGCTGTTTCAGCAAGTTCCACACGCAGCGCGGATGTTGCAGCGTGGTATCGCGTTTGGCGAAGCCGTTTTCGTCCAGCTCGTAGGTCCAGCTGGATTTATCGTACTTGCGTTTTTCCGCGTCGTAGCCGGTGAACAGGCCATCTTCAAAGCCGTAATCCTCACGCACGATCAGGCTGGCGTTGGTATAGGCTTCGGTGTATTCGCGGTTGAATTTTTCATTGTTCAGCAGGTACAGCAATACGCCTGACAGGAAAGCAATGTCAGTACCGGAACGAATAGGGGCATAGTAGTCAGCCACCGCCGCCGTACGCGTAAAGCGAGGATCGATCACAATCAGCTTCGCGCCGTTGTGAATTTTGGCTTCCATCGCCCAGCGGAACCCGACCGGGTGAGCTTCAGCGGCGTTACCGCCCATCACCACGACGAGGTTGGCGTTCTTGATGTCGACCCAGTGGTTGGTCATCGCACCGCGACCAAATGTTGGAGCAAGACTTGCTACCGTTGGTCCGTGTCAGACACGCGCCTGGTTGTCGACCGCGAGCATACCCAGCGCGCGGGAGAATTTTTGCGTTAAATAGCCGGTTTCGTTACTCGACGCGGAAGCACACAGCATTCCGGTGGAGAGCCAGCGGTTAACAGTCACGCCTTCGGCGTTTTGCGCAATGTAGTTAGCATCGCGGTCTTCTTTCATCAATTTGGCGATGCGATCAAACGCTTCTTCCCAACTGATTTGCTGCCATTTATCAGAACCAGGGGCACGGTATTCCGGGAACTTCAGACGGCTTTCGGAGTGGATGAAATCCACCAGGCCAGCGCCTTTCGGACAAAGTGCACCGCGGTTGACCGGGTGATCCGGGTCACCTTCGATATGGAAGATAGATGCTTTGGCGTTTTTTGCTCCGTCACCGAGGCTGTACATCAACAGCCCACAGCCTACGGAACAATAGGTGCAGGTATTACGGGTTTCGCGGGTGCGCAGCAGTTTATACTGCCGGGTTTCCGCGAGTGCTACGCTGGGTGCAAAACCCAGTGCCGCTGCCGTGGTGCCTGCCATACCGCCAGCGCAGATCTTAAAGAACTGCCTTCTGCTGACCTGCATGGATTGCTCCTTGTTTCGACATTGTCACGTCCCATTTACATTCGCTTGCTGCGTGTGCAGGGAGTGGGAGTTATTTTTCTTTGCGGAAGGGGCCGCAAAGGTCCAGAATTGGCTCAATTTCCCTCCATCCAGGAAGGGTTTGTAACAGAATACCATAATGTTGGTGTGTGTGTTCTTATCCGGTTAATAGAAAGTGAAAAAAACACAGCAAAAAGAAATCAAAAATGTGACAAATGTCACAGGTGTTCGTCAAATTGAGTTATGGCGGCGTGACGATTTACAACACCCACGGTTAGATGAGGTGGCGGAAGAGGTTCCCGTTGCGCTGGTCTACAACGGCATTTCGCATGTGGTGATGATGGCGTCGCCCAAAGACCTTGAATACTTTGCGCTCGGTTTTTCGCTTTCCGAGGGGATTATCGAAAGTCCGCGCGATATCTTTGGCATGGATGTCGTTCCTTCCTGTAATGGTCTGGAAGTGCAAATTGAGCTTTCCAGCCGCCGCTTTATGGGGTTGAAGGAGCGTCGTCGGGCACTGGCGGGACGTACGGGATGTGGCGTGTGCGGCGTGGAGCAACTTAATGACATCGGTAAACCGGTGCAGCCGCTGCCGTTCACTCAGACATTTGATCTCAACAAACTGGATGATGCATTACGCCATCTCAATGATTTCCAGCCAGTGGGGCAACTGACTGGTTGTACTCACGCCGCTGCCTGGATGTTGCCATCTGGCGAACTGGTAGGCGGGCATGAAGACGTGGGTCGCCATGTGGCGCTGGATAAACTGTTAGGCCGCCGGTCACAAGAAGGGGAAAGCTGGCATCAAGGTGCGGTGCTGGTTTCCAGTCGTGCCAGTTATGAAATGGTGCAAAAGTCAGCGATGTGCGGCGTAGAAATTTTGTTTGCGGTGTCTGCCGCGACCACGCTTGCCGTAGAAGTGGCTGAGCGCTGTAATTTGACGCTGGTGGGCTTTTGTAAGCCGGGTCGGGCAACGGTTTATACCCATCCGCAGCGTTTGATTCATAATTAAAGAAATACCGCAATTCTGATTCTGGATTGCGGTTTTATTTTTCTATTAAATAATCCTCAATATATTATTCAGCATTTAAATAATAATTTCACCACAAGAAATTATCTCGTTAATTCCAGTTTATATCGATATACTCCAGTCGCATTAATCCTTTAAGAATTAATCATTATTTATATAAGACATTTTGTTTTAATCATCGCGTCAATAAATAAATGTTTCCGATGAGTGAATGCAAATAACAAACCTTGCACCGGTTGTAAAAAACAGCAATGTATTTTCAATAGTAGGTGATGGATTATGAGTATTGAAAAATGAGTACATTACAGTTACCTGGCAGTTCATATTCTACAGAAGTTAATTTAAACGGTTTAATTGAGGTGCTCAGTAAGCATCTTTACTCCACTCCCGTAGTTGCCGTGCGCGAGCTGGTGCAGAACGGCCATGATGCGATCGTTCGCCGCAGGATTGAGCAGCCCGATGCGCCAAAGGATAACCAAATTCGTGTAGTGGCAGACGTGGCGAAGTCCACCATCACCATTACCGATACCGGTGCGGGTCTGACAGAAAGCGAAATTCACGGCTTCCTGGCGACAGTGGGCGTGGGTTATACCCGAATGTTGCGCCAGCAGGATGACAACACCGGTTTAATTGGTATGTTCGGCCTCGGTTTTTTGTCGGCCTTTGTGTTGGCGAAAGAGGTCACGGTGTTGACCACATCCTGGCAAACGCCGGATCAGAGCTGGAAATACCACTCTACCGACGGGCAAAAATATACCGTTACGCCGCATCAGTCCTCGGCGCCGGGAACGCAGGTGATTCTGACGCTCAAAGAAGAGTACAGCCATCTGGCGAGTAATAATCTGCTGAACCGCGTTCTTTCCCGCTACTGCATATTGCTGCACGAACCGGTCTATGTCGGCGATGCCAGCGAGCCGGTAAATAAACTTCAACCACCGTGGCGTGAAGTTGCCCCCGAAGGCGTAACCATACACCGCGCGCTGGTGCAGCGTAAAAATCTCGCCTTTGCCGCCCAGTTTGAATCCTCCTTTGAACCGATTTGCACCATTCCGGTGGTGCCAGCGGGTATGAGCGATGCGGTCGGGATTTTATGGATTCAGGATGGCGCAACCTACGGCACCAGCGATAACCGCAACCTGTCGCTGTTTTTGCGCGGTATGTTACTGGATGATGAAGCGCGTGAGTTGTTACCTCCCTGGGCCGGATTTATTGGCGGCGTGATTGAGTCATCGAAACTAACGCCTACGGCGAGCCGGGAAGATCTCCAGCGGGACGAAACCTGGGTTGCGGTGCAGGAGGCGTTAAAAGAGGCGCTGATTTCTGGTTTGTCCGATCTCGCACAAAATCAGCCAGAAATCTGGCGGCGTGTATTAATGCGCCACAACGAAGCGTTGCTCGGTGCGGCATTATGTGATGACCGTCTGTTTGATTTGCTCAAAGATCGCTTGCAGGTGCCAACGTCAAAAGGGGCGTTGCTGGCGAAGGATTTACGCGTTAATAACAGCATTCATATTCTGTTAAGCCGCGACGGCGGTTTTGAAGAGATGTTGTTTCATATTCTGCAACGGCCCGTAGCCCGTGGCGATCGTTATGCGGTGGTGCCATTTTTACGTCGTTGGGCGCTGTTATATCACTGCCGGATTATCGAAGTCGGTACGCAAACGGGTAATGAGCAGTTGTTCAGCCTGGCAGAATTACCTGAAGAGCAGGTTGCTTATCTGGAAGAGCATCTTTGCGACGGCGAGCAATTAATTATCTCCCGCTTCGAACCAGCGGTTTTACCGCTCGTGGTCACGCCAGACCGCGAAGCAGAATTAAAACAAATTCTCGAACAGGATGACGCAGATAAACGCATCAGCACCGCAGCGTTAATGCTGGCGCGGCAATTTACCTCGCAAATCCAAAAGACTAAAACTTCAAGTCTGTATATCAATCTTAATAACCCCTGTGTCATGCAACTGGTGACGGCATTACAACACCATCAACAGCCAGCGGCAGCATTACGGTTATTAAAATCGCTGAAAGTGATTTTGTGCTCCAGTGGTAATAAAGAACAGCAGTGGGATTTACATCAGGCACTGGAAGATTTTACTCAGGTTATTCCTGTCTTAATTAATCAAGGAAAATAAAATGGATATATGGGAGTGGTATCACAAATATACTAAGGAGTTACGCGATGCCGGGCAGGAATATATTCCGCAACTTATCGATGATTATTCGGAAGGCGTTATGCACCTGCAAATGGAAAAGTGCGATTCGCTGTTACCTGAAGTAAAAGCACTTACCCAGGTGGCAAAAAATCCGTGGCTGGAGATTTTTATTGGTCACTGGGAAATGCGCCATCGCCTGACTAACCGCGAAGAAGGTGAAAAAGTACTGCCTGACGTAGTGGCGCTGTTTGAAAAAGCGCACCGGGAAGAGACAAAAGATTGCCCACAATCTATCTGCGTTACCCAGGATTTATCCGCCTGCTACGAAAATATTGATGCACCTGGCTGGGCGAATGAACGTATGGCGGTATGTGAAGAAACCATCGCGCGGATTGATCCGACCTGGAGCTGTTTTCAGTGTTTGTCCACTGAATATGCCAGTGCACTGATAGATTCCAAAAGAATAGAGGAGGCATTGGCTTATCTGGATCGACAAATCGACGCAGTTAAAGCAGCCGGGGAAGATGATATTGATGCATTACTTTATACTCGTGCCGATATTCTGATTGAACTTCAGCGTTATGATGAAGCACGCATACTGATTGATGAGCTGACAGAAGCCAATGATTACTGGGGCCGCGACCGCATTAGTAATCACCTCAAAAAACTGTACATCATGGCGTTATGCGGGCAGGACGAAGAAGTCTGGGAGGAATTACCGCGTTGGTCAGATCTGACTCCCCATTCATGGGGGTCATGGCTGAAAATCATTACTGTGTTACTTCCCCGTCATCCACAAAGAAACAACTGGCAACTGGCGCGCATCATCCAAAAAATGCTGGAGCACCGCTCGCAGGCCGGAGCGCACCGCAAAGTGGTTGATCTGGCGAAACTGCAAATTACCCTGGCGCTGGAGCGTGAATCCGTCTGGGTTGCCAAAATAGCGATGAAACTGGCCCAGCGACACATGCCAAAATTACGCGTGTTACTGGGGGTTGATCGTGAGTTTCTCGAACTGAGTGAAAAAATCGCCGCCAAAGAAGCAGAGTTGCTTGCTCGTCCGGTTGTAGAAGTACCTGAAAATAGCGATGAAGAAACGCAACCAGATCCAGAAAAAGACGTCGAAACATTCCGCCGCGCTTACCTGAACGCGCCAGATGATGCGGAATTGCTGGGCAAACTGGTCAATGCGTTAAACGCCTGTAATGCGATTGATGAGTCGATTGAACTTCTGCAACGCTACGTCGAAAGCCACATCCAGGAAGATAATGGTCTTTGCTTCGATCTGTTGGATTTATTGCTCCACCGTGACGATCTGCAAACCATTGAGCACCTGGCGAAGCAGTATGAACAGGCGGGGCTGCTACATATGGCCTTGTGGTTCCGTGCGCGAGTGCTCAACCAACAGGAAGACTGGAGTGAACTGGAGTCGATTGGGCAACAGTTGCTGCAACACGAAAAAGGGCGTGAGTGGGTTGGCGTTTATCGCATGTGCTCTTGGGCAGCACAAAAACAGGAAGCCTGGGATCGACAGCTGGATTATTTACAACAATTGCAGCAACTGATGATTAGCCGTGAAGAAGATATTCGCAATCTCCAGTGGGATATCATGGCGACCGCCAGCATCCTGCAACAATGGGATTTGGTTCGTGCTATTGCTGCTGAACTGGAAATCGAGCTCACGGAAGGCGAAGGTTTTATTGACGAAAAATGGGGGCTGTTAAACATCCGCTTCCGGGAAAATTATGAATACCGCTATTACTATGCTCAACGTATTGGGCCGGTAACAGCAAGGATCATTGAGCCAACTTACCGGACCGATTATCCGCAACATGTTGATGAAGTTGTGGTATTCGATGCAGAAATATTGAACACCCAACCAGAGGATGAGGAAGAACGGAAGAATTTCACTCCGCTTTATGGGTGCCTGAACACCATTATCCCGACCGAATACGGCGAGTCCTGGTTCTGCGAAGGTGTCATGCCTGGTGAAGAAGAGTTTAATACTTTCCGTGAGGCGCTCCGTGAACGAAACTGGTACTACTGGAGCAACAGTAATGACGACTATACGTTAACGGACAGTCATCAGGGTGAAGATGCGCAGCCACTTCCCGCATTCTACTTTGTTATCAGTGCGCCGCGTTCAATTTCTAAAGGTGATATCGATAAGACCTTGCACGAATTGACCGCTGACTGGGAACATCCGTTGTGCTGGTGGCGTCTCGCCAAAGAAGCCGGGGCGAATGAAGAGAAACATGCCACTATTGCCGAACGCTACGGGATGTAGTGCATGATTAATGGTGGGGGACATGACACTCCCTCCCGCAAAGGTTGTGCCGTTAATTAAAATAAGTCCTGTGATTTAGAAATTAAATTACAGGACTTATTCATTTTATGAATATTATCGATTTATTTATAAACAAAACGCGTGTAGTGACATTTTCTTTTTTCATTTATTATATTCACACTCTTATTTATCTATTTATAAGGCAATTAAATGAAAAGGAATTTATTATCTTCCGCTATTATAGTCGCCATAATGGCCCTCGGTCTCACGGGTTGTGACGATAAAAAATCCGAAACAGAAACGCCCCCGCCTGCCAATAGTCAACCTGCCGCACCAGCTCCTGAAGCGAAACCTGCTGAAGCTCCCGTTGCAAAAGCAGAAGTTAAACCTGAAACGCCTGCTCAACCGGTGGTCGATGAACAAGCGGTTTTCGACGAAAAAATGGATGTCTATATCAAGTGCTACAACAAGTTACAGATCCCTGTACAGAGCAGTCTGGCGCGTTATGCTGACTGGCTGAAAGATTTTAAACAGGGCCCTACCGGTGAAGAGCGTACTGTTTATGGTATCTACGGTATTAGTGAATCCAACCTCGCTGAGTGTGAAAAAGGCGTAAAAAGTGCTGTGGCGTTAACGCCTGCGCTGCAACCTATTGATGGCGTGGCGGTGAGTTATATTGATGCTGCCGTGGCGTTGGGTAATACCATTAACGAAATGGATAAATATTACACCCAGGAAAATTATAAAGACGATGCGTTTGCGAAAGGGAAAACGCTGCACCAGACATTCTTAAAAAATCTTGAAGCCTTTGAACCTGTAGCAGAATCTTATCATGCGGCGATTCAGGAAATTAACGATAAGCGTCAGCTTGCGGAACTGAAAAATATTGAAGAAACAGAAGGAAAAACATTCCACTACTACTCCCTGGCAGTCATGATTTCAGCGAAACAAATTAATAACCTGATTTCGCAAGAGAAGTTTGATGTTGATGCGGCAATGAAGAAAGTCTCTGAACTGGAAACGCTGGTGGCGCAGGCCAAAGAAGCGGATAAAGGCGGTATGAATTTCTCGTTCATTAATTCGGCAGACCAGTATCAACTCGAGGCTAAAAAATATGTTCGCCGCGTCAGAGATAAAGTTCCGTATTCTGACTGGGATAAAGAGCAACTTCAGGATGCAAACACAAGTTGGATGGTCGACGACTCTTTCCCGAGAGCATTACGTGAGTACAACGAAATGGTCGATGATTATAATCGCCTGCGTTAAACGTTTTTATTTTTGCTGAGAAATACAAGGTCGGATGCGGCGTAAACGCTTTATCCGACCTACACGTCGTTAAGCCGTGTCAAACGTGGATCCGACATCATTCACTCCTGACGAAGTAACGCTATACACCCTTCATATCCCGTTAGCCCGGCAATAGTCTCCGCCGGATACGTACATAGTACGCTTGCCAGAGAGCTGAATATTTTCAACTCGTGGCGCGCATCAGCGGCGGCACAGGCGATCAACACATGGTTAATGACTTCGTTATTCACCTCGAGCGGTTGGGCGAGGGTAATAAAAAATCCACGAAAACGGCGTTCCTGTTCGCTCCAGCCATGTGGGATGGCGAGACGATTAACAATCAGGTTTTCGCCTTAGCCGTCGCTGGCTTTCCAGTTAATGGCCTGTGCTTTGCGGGCGAATAACACGAAGGGTAGTTTAACGCAGGCTCTTTTACCGTGTGGTACGGCAATGCCAGAACCAAATCCTGTGGAGTGCATTTTTTCGCGTCGCAGTAGGGTCTGCAGAAACGTATGAGAATCGGTAATGAAACCATTTTGACATGCTATTGTAGCCAGCTGTCTCAGAATGGAATAATCGCTATTGCCCTGAATATTCAAGGCAATACAGCTTGCAGTAAGAGCAGCCATTAATCGAACTCCATAAAATATATTTTAACCCATTGTAATGGTGGAGCGACTAAGTGATGAGAGTCGATATGTCGGCAAACGATGACAATTTGAGATAGAGGGAAAGGTCAGGTTTGCGGAGTAATGCAAATAATGGTTATTTAAATAAACGACATGAATCATTAATGAGTTATTCATTATTTTTGTGATTTGCTCATAATGTATCGGGGAAATATAACTTGCCTGGATATACTCATTGAAGGTGCAATATGTTTATTTTTTTAAGTAGAAATTAAAAGTATTGTGCCGGAGGCGTTTCCGGCACATTGGGCAATTAAGGCAGGTAAAACACTTCTTGCAGCTCGCTACTGACTGGGCTGTTATCCGGGTTAGCTGGCATAACGTCGGTCATATACTTCCACCAACGTTGGCAAACATCAGTACTGGCTACCGCATTCCACCGTTCTTCAGATTCAATCTCTACCGTGGCAAACAGCAGATTACGCGCTTTGTCAAGGTAAATGGCGTAGTTATGCGCACCGTGAGATTTCAACACTGCTTCCAGTTCCGGCCAGATTGGATTATGCCGACGCTGATACTCTTCGTGGGCGTCGGGGTTAACCTGCATGACAAAGGCTTTGCGGATCATGTTTGCTCCTTACAGCGCCAGCGCACTGGCTAGTGGTGTAACGCCGAAACGCTGGCCGAGTGCTATCAGCTCTTCACGACTGATGGTCTGTTTCATGCCGCCCATCGAATAAACCTTCACTAATACTTGTGCTGATTTTTCTGCGGTGTCGATTAAACCGAATGTTTCATCCAGTGTCGGACCGCTGCCGAAGACGCCGTGGAAGGGCCACAACACCAGCGAATGTTTTTGCATTTCCTGTGCGGTCGCCTGGCCGATTTCGTCCGTGCCGGGCACCATCCACGGCAAAATGCCGACGCCATCCGGGAACACTACCAGACACTCGGTGCTGCCTTCCCAAAGCTGGCGAGTGAAGAGCGCGGTGTCGTTTTCCAGTACGTAGGTAAGGGCGATCAGGTTGGTGGCGTGGCAGTGCATGATCACCCGATCTTTACCGTTGGTGGCTTTAATGCGCTCGCAGTGGGAAAGGAAGTGAGCCGGAAGTTCAGAGGTTGGAACGGCTTCGTGAGTTAGCCCCCAGAGAATGTGGTAGCCCGCGCCGTCGCTGTCGACTTTTACGACGCCTAAGTTAGCCGCAGGATCAAGCTGGATGTTACGAAAGAATTTGCCGGAGCCGGTGACAATAAACGGTGTATTTGCCAGTAAAGGCATGGGCTGGCTGAGCGGGATATAGCGCGGTTGTGCATGGAAGTTGTCGTGATAAGGCGCGATATCGGCGTCATCCAGGCGCAGCGTCAGGTTGCCGCCGTTGCGCTCGTCCCAGCCTTTCAGCCAGGCGTCGGTGGTGGCTTTGATCATTCCCTGGACAAACCAGGACTGGGTAATGTTTTGCATGTTCTGTGTTCCTGTAAATTCGGTGTTGTCGGATGCACGACCCGTAGGCCGGATAAGGCGCTCGCGCCGCATCCGGCAGTGTTTACCCACGCTGGCTCAAAATCGCTTTCTCATAAGCCCGCACGCTTTCCAGCCATTCGCTACCCGCTGGGGTATCGTGACGCTGACAATACATTTCCCACACCGCCTGCCACGGCAACGATTTCTGCTCTTCCAGTAGCGCCAGACGCGCAGTGTAATCGCCCGCTGCTTCCAGCTTGCGCAGCTCAGCGGTAGGTTCCAGCAACGCACGCAGCAGGGCTTTTTTCATATTGCGTGTACCAATGACCCATGCGGCAATGCGGTTGATAGAGGCATCAAAGAAATCGAGACCGATATGTACCCGGTCGAACAGATCGTGACGAACAATCTCACTGGCAATCGCCTGAGTTTCATCATCCAGTAGCACTACGTGATCGCTGTCCCAGCGAACCGGACGGCTGACGTGCAGCAGCAACTGCGGCACATACAGCATGGCGGCGGAAATCTTGTCGGAAATCACTTCAGTTGGGTGGAAATGTCCGGCATCCAGGCACAGCGCCGTCTGGCGGCTGGTGGCATACCCCATGTAAAACTCATTGGAGCCAACCGTGTAGCTCTCCGCGCCAATACCAAACAATTTGCTCTCAACGGCGTCGATATGGTGCGCCGGATCCAGCTTCTCGCTGATCACCTCATCCAGAGCTGCCAGCAGACGCTGACGCGGGGCGAGACGGTCAACGGTGATATCTTTCATGCCATCCGGGATCCAGATGTTCATCACCGACGGTGTGCCAAGTTGCTCGCCAAAATAGGCTGAAACACGGCGGCTGGCCTTGCAGTGATCAATCCAGAACTGGCGAATACTGTCGTCGGCATGGGAAAGCGTAAAGCCATCGGCGCTTAGCGGATGCGAAAAACAGGAGGGGTTAAAATCCAGACCGAGCTGATTGGTTTTCGCCCATTCAACCCAGTTTTTGAAGTGCTCTGGTTTGATTTGGTCGCGCGCGACTGGCGTATCTGATTCCAGATAGATGGCATGTAAATTAAGCCGTTTCGGACCCGGAATCAGCCGCATAGCTTGTTCCAGATCGGCACGTAGCTCGCTGGCATTACGCGCTTTGCCCGGATAATTGCCAGTAGCCTGAATCCCACCGGTCAGCGAACCTTCCGGGTTTTCAAAACCGGAAACATCATCGCCCTGCCAGCAGTGCATTGAAACGGGTAAACGATCAAGTTGGCGCAGCGCCTCCTCGACATCAATCCCCACCGCCGCGAAACGCTGTTTCGCCAGCTCCCAGGCCTGTTCCAGTTGAGTGGTCATGCGCAAAGCTCCTTTGTCTGTCGTGTAGAGTGAATCCGCGCCACATAGTGGGCAATTTCACTGTCAGGATTAGGGGTAAAGGTGGTCAGATTCGCGGTGGTGCTGACGACCTGACGGAAATCATCCACATTGTTGAGTTCATCCAGCGTCATTAACTGGATGCCGATATTGCCGAGCGTCGAGGCTTCAACAGGCCCGGCGATCACCCGAATACCGCAGGCATCAGCACATAACTGGTTGAGCAGCGCGTTCTGGCAGCCACCGCCGACAATATGCAGTTGTGAGAAATCTTCACCGCGCAGTTGCGCCAGCTCATGCAACACATCGGCATACAGCAGCGCCAGACTGTCGAAAATACAGCGCGCCAGTTCAGCATCACTTTCCGGGATTGGTTGCGCCGTTTCCCGACACGCAGCCTGAATTTCGCTGCACATCTCGTCAGGATTAATAAAGCGATCGTCATTGGGATTGATGGTGAAGCGGCAAGCCGGCAGTGCCTGTGTCGCGGCGATAAGCGCCGGAAGATCGTTGATTTTCCGCTCCTGAAGCACCCGCTGAAGCAGCCATAAGCCCATAATATTTTTCAGCACCCGATAGCGACCTTCCGCCCCGCCTTCATTGGTGATGTTGGCTGCCAGCGCCGTGTCATTGGTAAATGGTGTCTGGCTTTCGAAGCCCATCAATGACCAGGTGCCAGAAGAGAGATACGCAGCGCGGGAACCGTTTAACGGCGAGGCGATAACCGCGCTGGCGGTATCATGGCTGGCAACGGCGACGACAGGAATTGCATTACCTTGCGGGCAAATCCAGTGACCAATGACATTACCCGGATGTGTCGGGCGACCAAACCAGGCTTTGTTGGCCCCGCTCCACGCCAGTAGCGTTTCGTCCCAGTCGTCGCTATTGATATTGACCAGTTGCGTGGTGGTGGCGTTGGTATATTCCCAGTTCATCTTGCCGGTCAGGCGATAACTGAAGTAATCCGGCATCAGCAGAGCGTGAGCAATGTGTGGAATAAGCTCAGGTTGTTGCTCCGTCAGCGCACGCAACTGATAAAGCGTATTGAAGGGTAGAAATTGTATGCCGCTACGCTGATAAATATCGCGTTTGCCGAGTTGCTGTTGTGCCTGCGTCATCAGACCATGGGTGCGGCTATCGCGATAAGCAACGGGCAGACCCACACGCTTACCCTGTAGGTCGAGCAGCACAAAGTCCACGCCCCAGGTATCAATCCCAATGCTATCGATACGAATCCCTTGCTCGCACACCTTGTTTAATCCAAGGCGAATGGCACTTTCCAGGCTATCCACATCCCAGGTGACATAACCGTTCTGGCTATGCAGGCCATTGTTAAAACGATGGATTTCGCGCAGCGTCAGGCTGCGGCATTCACGCTCGTAACGCGCCAGCATCACGCGCCCACTGGATGCGCCGAGATCGACGGCGACACAATTGCGAAAGGTCATAATGTGATCCTGCTGAATTTCATTACGACCAGTCTAAAAAGCGCCTGAATACGCGACCTTCTCGTTACTGACAGGAAAATGGGCCATTGGCAACCAGGGAAAGATGAACGTGATGATGTTCACAATTTGCTGAATTGTGGTGATGTGATGCTTACCGCATTTCCTGAAAATTCACGCTGTATCTTGAAAAATCGACGTTTTTTACGTGGTTTTCCGTCGAAAATTTAAGGTAAGAACCTGACCTCGTGATTACTATTTCGCCGTGTTGACGACATCATGAGGCCAGTATGACCGTATTACATAGTGTGGATTTTTTTCCGTCTGGTAACGCGTCCGTGGCGATAGAACCCCGGCTCCCGCAGGCGGATTTTCCTGAACATCATCATGATTTTCATGAAATTGTGATTGTCGAACATGGCACGGGTATTCATGTGTTTAATGGGCAGCCCTATACCATCACCGGTGGGACTGTCTGTTTCGTACGCGATCATGATCGGCATCTGTATGAACATACCGATAATCTGTGTCTGACCAATGTACTGTATCGCTCGCCGGATCGATTTCAGTTTCTCGCCGGGCTGAATCAGTTGCTGCCACAAGAGCAGGATGGGCAGTATCCGTCTCACTGGCGCGTTAACCACAGCGTGTTGCAGCAGGTGCGACAGCTGGTTGCACAGATGGAACAGCAGGAAGGGGAAAATGATTTACCCTCGACCGCCAGTCGCGAGATCTTGTTTATGCAATTACTGCTCTTGCTGCGTAAAAGCAGTTTGCAGGAGAACCTGGAAAACAGCGCATCACGTCTCAACTTGCTTCTGGCCTGGCTGGAGGACCATTTTGCCGATGAGGTAAATTGGGATGCCGTGGCGGATCAATTTTCTCTTTCGCTGCGTACGCTACATCGACAGCTTAAGCAGAAAACGGGACTGACGCCTCAGCGTTACCTGAACCGCCTGCGACTGATGAAAGCCCGACATCTGCTACGCCACAGCGAGGCCAGCGTTACTGACATCGCCTATCGCTGCGGATTTAGTGACAGTAACCACTTTTCGACGCTTTTTCGCCGAGAGTTTAACTGGTCACCGCGTGATATTCGCCAGGGACGGGATGGCTTTCTGCAATAACGCGAATCTTCTCAACGTATTTGTTCGCCATATTGCGAATAATCAACTTCGTTCTCTGGCCGAGGTAGCCACGGTGGCGCATCAGTTAAAACTTCTCAAAGATGATTTTTTTGCCAGCGACCAGCAGGCAGTCGCTGTGGCTGACCGTTATCCGCAAGATGTCTTTGCCGAACATACACATGATTTTTGTGAGCTGGTGATTGTCTGGCGCGGTAATGGTCTGCATGTGCTCAACGATCGCCCTTATCGCATTACCCGTGGCGATCTCTTTTACATTCATGCTGACGATAAACACTCCTACGCTTCCGTTAACGATCTGGTTTTGCAGAATATTATTTATTGCCCGGAGCGGCTGAAGCTGAATCTTGACTGGCAGGGGGCGATTCCGGGATTTAGCGCCAGCGCAGGGCAACCACACTGGCGCTTAGGTAGCATGGGGATGGCACAGGCGCGGCAGGTTATCGGTCAGCTTGAGCATGAAAGTAGTCAGCATGTGCCGTTTGCTAACGAAATGGCAGAGTTGCTGTTCGGGCAGTTGGTGATGTTGCTGAATCGCCATCGTTACACCAGTGATTCGTTGCCGCCAACATCCAGCGAAACGTTGCTGGATAAGCTGATTACCCGGCTGGCGGCCAGCCTGAAAAGTCCCTTTGCGCTGGATGAATTTTGTGATGAGGCATCGTGCAGTGAGCGCGTTTTGCGTCAGCAATTTCGCCAGCAGACTGGAATGACCATCAATCAATATCTGCGGCAGGTCAGAGTGTGTCATGCGCAATATCTTCTCCAGCATAGCCGCCTGTTAATCAGTGATATTTCAACCGAATGTGGCTTTGAAGATAGTAACTATTTTTCGGTGGTGTTTACCCGGGAAGCCGGGATGACGCCCAGCCAGTGGCGTCATCTCAATTCGCAGAAAGATTAATTCGCCATGCCCATGCCGACGATGTTGGCGGCGACAATAATCACCACACAGCCGAGGCTCAACACCGTTACCGGACGGCGACCTGCATTGTTCCACTCTTTCAGCACCAGCCCGACGATACCGCCGCACAATACATAGAAGCTCATATGCAGCATCCAGCTGATGTAGTCATACTGCGCCGGAATGCGGGCGTGGCCCCAGGCATAGAAAAAGAATTGCAGATACCACATCAAACCGCCCAGTGCCGAGAGTAACACGTTGTGAATGATCAGCGGTTTTGCCAGCGAAAAGTCGGCTTTTAGCGACAAATCCTTCACTTTTGCCAGACGAATGAAGCAGAAACCGAGGTTGATGATCGCGCTGCCTCCCATGATGACAACATAGCTTGGCAGAGCGACATACAGTGGATCGACGCCCAGTGCGGCAGCTGCTTCATGCATCGGTTTTGCGGCGTTCATCGCAAAGGACATCCCGGCAGAGAAAATGCCGCACATCACCGCCAGCACCAGCCCTTTTTTCAGGTTGAACTCTTCGGCTTTTATGCCCATCTTGCGCTCTTTCAACTGCCCGGCGCGAGTTACAATCCCTACGCCAATCAGCGCCACCAGAACGCCGAGCAACGTCATGCGTCCGCCTTCGGTATTAATCAGAACATCGAAATTGCCGTTGATAATTGGCGTCATCAGCGTACCGACAATCAACGTAATGCCAATGGCGATGCCAATTCCCATCGACATGCCGAGATAACGCATGGTCAGGCCGTAGTTGATATTACCGATCCCCCACATAGCGCCGAACAGAAAAACAGGCAGCAGCGTAGAGAGACTAAACGAGCTGTAATACGCCCAGAAATTCGGTAGTAACAGGGCGCTGATGGCCCACGGCAGAATAATCCACGAAACAATCCCACCGACTGACCACATGGTTTCCCATGACCATTTCTTTACTTTTTTGAACGGCGCGTAAAAACAGGCTGCACTGGCCGCGCCGATCAAATGCCAAAATATCCCCATCGTAATCGCGTTACTCATCTTCTTATCCTCATCATTTTTCGTCGCGTCACATCTCCGACGAGATGAGTGTAAAAATCGTGCTGTCGATTAACCTTTCGCCTGTTGCCGCCGTTGTCGATTTACTGGCAATCACGGCATTAAGTGGGTGATTTGCTTCACATCTCGGGCATTTTCCTGCAAAACCATACCCTTACGAAAAGTACGGCATTGATAATCATTTTCAATATCATTTAATTAACTATAATGAACCAACTGCTTACGCGGCATTAACAATCGGCCGCCCGACAATACTGGAGATGAATATGAGCTATACCCTGCCATCCCTGCCGTATGCTTACGATGCCCTGGAACCGCACTTCGATAAGCAGACCATGGAAATCCACCACACCAAACACCATCAGACCTACGTCAACAACGCCAACGCGGCGCTGGAAAGCCTGCCAGAATTTGCCAACCTGCCGGTTGAAGAGCTGATCACCAAACTGGACCAGCTGCCAGCAGACAAGAAAACCGTACTGCGCAACAACGCTGGCGGTCACGCTAACCACAGCCTGTTCTGGAAAGGTTTGAAAAAAGGCACCACCTTACAGGGTGACCTGAAAGCGGCTATCGAACGTGACTTCGGCTCCGTTGATAACTTCAAAGCAGAATTTGAGAAAGCGGCAGCTTCCCGCTTTGGTTCCGGCTGGGCATGGCTGGTGCTGAAAGGCGATAAACTGGCGGTGGTTTCTACTGCTAACCAGGACTCCCCGCTGATGGGTGAAGCTATTTCTGGCGCTTCCGGCTTCCCGATTCTGGGCCTGGATGTGTGGGAACATGCTTACTACCTGAAATTCCAGAACCGCCGTCCTGACTACATCAAAGAGTTCTGGAACGTGGTGAACTGGGACGAAGCAGCGGCACGTTTCGCGGCGAAAAAATAATCATTTGCCGCCTGCTGCAATGAGGCGTTTACGCCGCATATCAGCTTAAAAAATGAACCATCGCCAACGGCGGTGGTTTTTTTGTGATCAATTTCAAAATAAAAACAATGATCCGATAAAAATAAAACAGTGTTTCAATTGATGTGGTTTTGATCACTTTTATTGATTAAATGAATGTCTATCTTCGTTTTCATCAACACTGATGCTCCGTTGAGGAATTACGCATCAGCCCTTAAAAATATGCCGACAGGTGATGGAAATGCAGATAAAACGCTCGATTGAAAAAATCCCGGGGGGGATGATGCTCGTCCCGCTATTCCTTGGCGCACTGTGCCACACCTTCTCGCCGGGGGCGGGGAAATATTTTGGATCATTCACCAACGGGATGATTACCGGTACGGTGCCCATTCTGGCGGTGTGGTTTTTTTGCATGGGGGCGTCAATAAAATTAAGCGCGACGGGAACGGTATTGCGTAAATCCGGTACGCTGGTGGTAACAAAAATTGCCGTCGCGTGGGTGGTTGCGGCAATTGCCTCGCGCATTATTCCGGAACATGGTGTTGAAGTTGGATTCTTTGCCGGACTTTCAACGCTGGCGCTGGTGGCGGCGATGGATATGACCAACGGCGGACTTTACGCTTCCATCATGCAGCAGTACGGTACGAAAGAAGAAGCTGGGGCATTTGTGTTGATGTCATTGGAGTCCGGGCCGCTCATGACGATGATTATCCTGGGCACTGCCGGGATTGCCTCGTTTGAACCGCATGTTTTCGTCGGCGCAGTGTTACCGTTCCTGGTGGGCTTTGCCCTTGGGAACCTTGACCCTGAATTACGAGAATTTTTCAGCAAAGCGGTGCAGACGCTGATTCCATTCTTTGCCTTCGCGCTGGGCAATACCATTGATTTGACTGTAATTGCCCAGACAGGTTTGCTGGGGATCCTGTTGGGTGTGGCAGTAATTATCGTGACCGGTATTCCGTTGATTATCGCCGATAAATTGATTGGCGGTGGCGATGGCACTGCCGGAATTGCCGCTTCCAGTTCCGCAGGGGCGGCGGTAGCGACACCTGTGCTGATTGCAGAAATGGTGCCTGCGTTTAAACCGATGGCTCCGGCAGCAACTTCGCTGGTCGCGACGGCGGTCATTGTGACTTCGATTCTGGTGCCAATCCTTACCTCTATCTGGTCACGTAAAGTCAAAGCCAGAGTGGCGAAAATCGAAATTTTAGGCACGGTAAAATAAACCTGCTTCCTTAATCCCCACAGCCGGATGAACTAACGTTCGTCCGGTTTGCGATTGAGCTCCTGCCTGGATACATACCGCGAAAACAGCACGCCTGACATAAAATAAATATGGTCTAATGGGGAAATTTCTCGTGGAGAGGGAACAGATGCGATATCCGGTTGATGTATACACGGGCAAGATTCAGGCTTATCCCGAAGGCAAACCCAGCGCAATTGCCAAAATCCAGGTTGATGGCGAATTGATGCTTACAGAGCTGGGGCTGGAAGGTGACGAGCAGGCAGAGAAAGTCGTTCACGGTGGGCCAGACAGGGCGCTGTGTCATTATCCTCGCGAACATTATCTCTACTGGGCGCGGGAATTTCCTGAACAGGCGGAGTTGTTTGTTGCGCCTGCGTTTGGCGAAAATCTCTCAACCGACGGTCTGACGGAAAGTAATGTTTATATTGGCGATATTTTCCGCTGGGGAGAGGCATTAATTCAGGTCAGCCAGCCACGCTCCCCTTGCTATAAACTCAATTACCATTTTGATATCAGCGATATAGCGCAGTTGATGCAAAACACGGGTAAAGTGGGATGGTTGTATAGCGTGATTGCGCCAGGGTTGGTATCTGCTGATGCGCCGCTGGAGTTGGTTTCCCGTGTCAGCGATTTGACCGTGCAGGAGGCTGCTGCCATCGCATGGCATATGCCGTTTGATGACGAGCAGTATCACCGTTTACTCTCCGCTGCCGGGTTATCGAAAAGCTGGACGCGAACGATGCAGAAGCGCCGACTGAGCGGCAAAATCGAAGATTTTTCACGGCGGTTGTGGGGAAAATAACCCCCGGAGAGTAGGCCTGATAAGACGCTATCAGCGTCGCATCAGGCATCCTGCTCAAACGCCGGATGCGGCGTAAACGCCTTATCCGGCCTACAAATGCGGAGTTTAACTCCGCTTATACAGCGGCAGCCAAATCACCAGTCGTAAACCACCCAGCGGGCTGTCTTCCGCTTTAACCCAGCCACGATGCTGCTGGATGGCGGTTTCGACAATCGCCAGCCCAAGACCTGTACCGCCAGATTCACGATCGCGCGCTTCATCGGTGCGATAGAACGGACGGAAAATCTGCTCGCGATCTTCCGGGCTAACGCCAGGACCATCGTCGTCCACCGTAATGGTGATACCATCTTTATCTACCGCAAAGCCCACCTCAATCTTCGTATGGGAATAACGCAGAGCATTACGAACAATGTTTTCCAGCGCACTTTCCAGAGCGTTCGGGTTGCCATACAGAGGCCACGGCCCAGGCGGGAAGTTAACCGTAAACGACTTGCCCATTTGTTCCGCTTCGAACGCCGCGTTATCCAGCACTTCACCCCACAACTGGTTAGCTTTCAATGTCTCGCTCACCAGCGCGTTTTTCTGCTGATTACGTGACATCACCAACAGGTCGTTGATCATGCTGTCCAGACGCTGGGCTTCGGTTTCAATACGCTCCAGTTCCTTGCTTTCACCACTACGACGGCGCAATAACGCCGTACCCAGTTGCAGGCGCGTCAGTGGCGTGCGCAGTTCGTGAGAGATATCAGAAAGCAGGCGCTGCTGGGAGGTCATCATACGTTCCAGTGCGGTGACCATCTGGTTAAAACTGGCACCAGCGGCAAGGAATTCCTGTGGCCCCGCTTCAAGTTCCGGGTGCTGGCGTAAGTTTCCCTGGGCAACTTCATCGGCCGCGTTTTTCAGCTTACGCGCCGGTTTTGCCAGACTCCAGGCCAACCACAACAGCAGCGGCGTACTGACCAGCATGGTGACAATCAGCAGTAATAGCGGGCGGTCAAACAGTAAGTTAATGAAATCGGATTGAGAACTGCTGGCCGGACGAATCAGATAAAGTTGGTAATTATCTTCGCCATCACGCACTGAGAACGGACCGACCAGTTCCACGCGGCCATACTTTTTCTTCTGCGGATGATCGGCGTTATCGGCCTGACCAATAAAGTTACGAATGATCTGCATTTCGCTGCGTTCAGCGCCGATCACGCGGCCCTCGGTGGTCACCAATAACAAACGCTGTCCTGGCGGTGCCCACTTATCAATCGCCCGGAACAGACGCCGCCACCACATTAAATCGTTGGGCGGATCGTTCGCCAGTTCCGCTTCGACATGCTGCTCAATCATCAGCCCCTGACGCTGTTCGCTATCCAGAAGCTCGGTCATCTGGCGTGAATCGAGCTTGGGTAACATCAAAACCAACATCAACACCAGCGCCAGCGTCAGCCAGAAGATGGCGAAGATGCGCGCGGTTAAGCTGCCTATCATGAAGCAGAAACCATCAGATAGCCGCGACCACGCAAGGTTTTAAACCACGGGTGACCATCTTTACGATCCGGCAGTTTACGACGCAGGTTGGAAATGTGCATATCGATAGCGCGGTCGAAAGGCGTCAGGCGTTTGCCCAGCACTTCCTGGCTTAAATGCTCACGGGAAACCACCTGACCCAGATGCTGTGCCAGCAAATAGAGCAGGGTAAACTCAGTGCCGGTTAACTCCAGCGTTTGCCCGTCGAAGCTGGCTTCCTGACGGCCTGGATTCAGCACTAAGGCATCAACTTCCAGTGTCGGTGAACCGTTGTCGTTGTTTTGCTGTTGCTCGCTCCAGTGCGAACGGCGCAGGATCGCGCGAATACGTGCCACCAGCTCACGATCATTAAACGGTTTCGGGAGATAGTCATCTGCGCCCAGCTCAAGGCCGAGAACGCGATCAAGTTCACTGCCGCGCGCCGTCAACATAATGACAGGCGTCTGGTGTGTCTGGCGAAGTGCTTTTAATGTGTCGATACCATTTTTCTTCGGCATCATGACATCAAGCAAAAGTAAATCAATGCTGTCGTCCAGAAGATCAAGCGCCTGCTCCCCATCGTGGGCAACAATCACGTTGAAGCCTTCCATCTCGAGCAGCTCCTTTAACAGGGAAGTCAGCTCTCGGTCATCATCAACTAACAGGATTTTATTCATTGTTTAAATACCTCCGAGGCAGAAATTACGTCATCAGACGTCGCTAATCCATGACTTTACGTTGTTTTACACCCCCTGACGCATGTTTGCAGCCTGAATCGTAAACTCTCTATCGTTGAATCGCGACAGAAAGATTTTGGGAGCAAATGATGCGCATAGTTACCGCTGCCGTCATGGCCTCAACGCTGGCAGTCAGTTCATTAAGCCACGCTGCTGAAGTCGGTTCAGGCGATAACTGGCATCCGGGTGAAGAACTTACGCAGCGCAGTACGCAGAGCCATATGTTCGACGGCATAAGTTTAACCGAACATCAGCGTCAGCAGATGCGAGATCTTATGCAACAGGCCCGGCACGAACAGCCGCCTGTTAATGTTAGCGAACTGGAGACAATGCATCGCCTTGTCACCGCAGAAAATTTTGATGAAAACGCTGTGCGCGCACAGGCAGAAAAAATGGCGAATGAGCAAATTGCTCGTCAGGTTGAGATGGCAAAAGTCCGCAACCAAATGTATCGCCTGTTAACGCCGGAGCAGCAAGCGGTTTTAAACGAGAAACATCAACAACGAATGGAGCAGTTGCGCGACGTGACGCAATGGCAAAAAAGTTCATCGTTGAAGCTATTGAGTAGTAGCAACTCACGTTCCCAGTAGTAAACCCTGTTTTCCTTGCCATAGACACCATCCCTGTCTTCCCCCACATGATGTGGGGGTTTTTTTTATCCTCAATTTGCCTACTGCTTAATGCATTGCAGATGATTTGCTTCCGTTATACTACCGTCAGTTGATAGCGGGAGTATTTATGAATCAATCTTATGGACGGCTGGTCAGTCGGGCGGCGATTGCTGCAACGGCGATGGCTTCGCTGCTATTGCTGATTAAAATTTTTGCATGGTGGTATACCGGGTCGGTGAGTATTCTCGCCGCGCTGGTGGATTCGCTGGTGGATATCGGCGCGTCGTTGACGAATTTACTGGTGGTGCGATATTCCCTGCAACCTGCCGACGATAATCACTCGTTTGGTCACGGTAAAGCTGAGTCCCTCGCGGCGCTGGCGCAAAGTATGTTTATCTCCGGTTCGGCACTATTCCTGTTTTTGACGGGTATTCAACATCTGGTATCTCCAACACCGATGACAGATCCAGGCGTCGGGGTTATCGTAACAATTGTGGCGCTAATTTGTACGATTATCCTTGTCTCATTTCAGCGGTGGGTGGTGCGCCGGACGCAAAGCCAGGCGGTGCGGGCTGATATGCTACATTACCAGTCTGATGTTATGATGAACGGCGCAATTCTGCTGGCGCTGGGGTTGTCCTGGTACGGCTGGCATCGCGCCGATGCTCTGTTTGCATTGGGAATCGGCATCTATATTTTATATAGCGCGTTACGCATGGGATATGAGGCGGTACAGTCATTACTGGATCGCGCATTACCTGATGAGGAACGGCAAGAAATTATTGATATCGTGACTTCCTGGCCGGGTGTTAGCGGCGCTCACGATCTTCGCACGCGGCAGTCAGGGCCGACCCGCTTTATTCAGATTCATTTGGAAATGGAAGACTCTCTGCCTTTGGTTCAGGCACATATGGTGGCGGATCAGGTAGAGCAGGCTATTTTACGGCGTTTTCCGGGATCGGATGTGATTATCCATCAGGACCCCTGTTCCGTCGTACCCAGGGAGGGTAAACGGTCTATGCTTTCATAATCAGTATAAAAGAGAGCCAGACCCGCATTTTGTGTATAAAATACCGCCATTTGGCCTGACCTGAATCAATTCAGCAGGAAGTGATTGTTATACTATTTGCACATTCGTTGGATCACTTCGATGTGCAAGAAGACTTCCGGCAACAGATTTCATTTTGCATTCCAAAGTTCAGAGGTAGTCATGATTAAGAAAATCGGTGTGTTGACAAGCGGCGGTGATGCGCCAGGCATGAACGCCGCAATTCGCGGGGTTGTTCGTTCTGCGCTGACAGAAGGTCTGGAAGTAATGGGTATTTATGACGGCTATCTGGGTCTGTATGAAGACCGTATGGTACAGCTAGACCGTTACAGCGTATCTGACATGATTAACCGTGGCGGTACGTTCCTCGGTTCTGCACGCTTCCCGGAATTCCGCGACGAGAACATCCGCGCTGTGGCTATCGAAAACCTGAAAAAACGTGGTATCGACGCGCTGGTGGTTATCGGCGGTGACGGTTCCTACATGGGTGCAATGCGTCTGACCGAAATGGGCTTCCCGTGCATCGGCCTGCCGGGCACTATCGACAACGACATCAAAGGCACTGACTACACTATCGGTTTCTTCACTGCGCTGAGCACCGTTGTAGAAGCGATCGACCGTCTGCGTGACACCTCTTCTTCTCACCAGCGTATTTCCGTGGTGGAAGTGATGGGTCGTTATTGTGGCGATCTGACCCTGGCTGCGGCCATTGCCGGTGGCTGTGAATTCGTTGTAGTTCCGGAAGTTGAATTCAGCCGTGAAGACCTGGTAAACGAAATCAAAGCGGGTATCGCGAAAGGTAAAAAACACGCGATCGTGGCGATTACTGAACACATGTGTGATGTTGACGAACTGGCGCATTTCATCGAGAAAGAAACTGGTCGTGAAACCCGTGCAACTGTGTTGGGCCACATTCAGCGTGGTGGTTCTCCGGTGCCTTACGACCGTATTCTGGCTTCCCGTATGGGTGCTTACGCCATTGAACTGCTGCTGGCAGGTTACGGCGGTCGTTGTGTAGGTATCCAGAACGAACAGCTGGTTCACCACGACATCATCGACGCTATCGAAAACATGAAGCGTCCGTTCAAAGGCGACTGGCTGGACTGCGCGAAAAAACTGTATTAATGATTTCGGAAAAAGGCAGATTCCTTTAGCCTGAAACCGATGACAGAAGCAAAAATGCCTGATGCGCTTCGCTTATCAGGCCTACATGAATTCTGCAATTTATTGAATTTGCAAACTTTTGTAGGCCGTGTAAGGCGTTCGCGCCGCATATGGCATGGACAAAGCGCACTTTGTCAGCAATATGAGGCGGATTTCTTCCGCCTTTTTAATCCCCCAACATATACCCGCAAGTTATAGCCAATCTTTTTTTATTCTTTAATGTTTGGTTAACCTTCTGGCACGCTTTGCTCATCACAACACAACATAAGAGAGTCGGGCGATGAACAAGTGGGGCGTAGGGTTAACATTTTTGCTGGCGGCAACCAGCGTTATGGCAAAGGATATTCAGCTTCTTAACGTTTCATATGATCCAACGCGCGAATTGTACGAACAGTACAACAAGGCATTCAGCGCCCACTGGAAACAGCAAACTGGCGATAACGTGGTGATTCGTCAGTCACACGGTGGTTCAGGCAAACAAGCGACGTCGGTAATCAATGGTATTGAAGCTGATGTTGTCACTCTGGCTCTGGCCTATGACGTGGACGCAATTGCGGAACGCGGGCGGATTGATAAAGAGTGGATCAAACGTCTGCCGGATAACTCCGCACCGTACACTTCCACCATTGTTTTCCTGGTACGTAAGGGCAATCCGAAGCAGATCCATGACTGGAACGATCTGATTAAACCGGGTGTTTCGGTGATCACGCCTAATCCGAAAAGCTCTGGTGGCGCGCGCTGGAACTACCTGGCTGCCTGGGGCTACGCGCTGCACCACAACAACAACGATCAGGCAAAAGCGCAGGATTTTGTTCGGGCACTGTATAAAAACGTCGAAGTTCTGGATTCTGGCGCGCGCGGCTCCACTAACACTTTTGTCGAGCGCGGAATTGGCGATGTACTGATTGCCTGGGAAAACGAAGCTCTGCTGGCAGCGAATGAACTGGGGAAAGATAAATTCGAAATCGTCACGCCGAGTGAGTCTATCCTCGCAGAGCCAACCGTGTCGGTGGTCGATAAAGTGGTTGAGAAAAAAGGTACTAAAGAGGTGGCGGAAGCCTACCTGAAATATCTCTACTCGCCAGAAGGTCAGGAAATTGCCGCGAAAAACTACTACCGTCCGCGCGACGCTGAGGTAGCGAAAAAGTACGAAAATGCGTTTCCAAAATTGAAGTTATTCACCATTGATGAAGAGTTCGGCGGCTGGACGAAAGCGCAAAAAGAGCATTTTGCTAACGGCGGTACGTTCGATCAGATCAGCAAACGCTGATTTCCCCAGGATAATTATCAAACCCGGTGGTTTCTCGCGACCGGGTTTTTTATTTGTCACGATTTTGCGTTACCCTTGCATCTCTTTGAGGTACAGGGAAAAAAAGATGAAAAAAGCGGGTCTTCTTTTTTTGGTGATGATAGTTATCGCCGTTGTGGCTGCCGGTATTGGTTACTGGAAATTAACCGGTGAAGAGTCGGATACATTACGTAAGATTGTCCTTGAGGAATGTTTGCCCAATCAGCAGCAAAATCAAAATCCTTCGCCATGTGCGGAAGTCAAACCTAATGCCGGATACGTGGTTTTAAAAGATCTTAATGGCCCACTGCAATATCTGTTGATGCCAACGTATCGTATTAACGGTACTGAAAGTCCTTTGTTGACCGATCCTTCAACGCCGAACTTCTTTTGGTTGGCCTGGCAGGCGCGTGATTTTATGAGCAAAAAATACGGCCAGCCGGTTCCCGATCGCGCGGTTTCTTTAGCGATTAACTCCCGCACCGGACGTACGCAAAACCATTTTCATATTCATATCTCTTGTATTCGCCCTGATGTGCGCGAACAGCTGGATAACAATCTGGCGAACATCAGCAGTCGCTGGTTGCCGCTGCCAGGTGGCTTGCGCGGGCATGAATATCTGGCGCGTCGGGTAACGGAAAGCGAACTGGTACAACGCAGCCCATTTATGATGCTTGCAGAAGAAGTGCCTGAGGCGCGGGAACATATGGGAAGCTACGGGCTGGCGATGGTGCGGCAGAGTGATAATTCGTTTGTGTTGCTGGCGACACAACGAAATCTACTGACGCTAAACCGTGCTTCAGCCGAGGAAATCCAGGATCATCAATGTGAGATTTTGCGTTGAGGCGAGTTAAGTGCCGGATGTGAAATCCGGCACCTGTCAGACTTAAGCCTGTTTAGCCGCTTCTGCAGCTTTAACGATCACTGCGAAAGCGTCAGCTTTCAGAGAAGCACCGCCAACCAGCGCGCCGTCGATGTCTGGCTGAGCAAACAGTTCTGCAGCGTTAGACGCGTTTACAGAGCCGCCGTACTGGATGATCACTTGTTCAGCGATGTTAGCGTCAACTTTAGCGATGTGGTCACGGATGAACTTGTGAACAGCCTGTGCCTGCGCCGGAGTTGCCGATTTGCCAGTACCGATTGCCCATACTGGTTCGTAAGCGATTACCGCACCTTCGAATGCTGCAGCACCCTGAGTTTTCAGTACCGCGTCGATCTGACGTGCACAAACTTCTTCAGTTTTGCCCGCTTCGTTTTCAGCTTCGGTTTCACCGATGCACAGAACCGGAGTCAGACCCTGCTCTTTCAGCACCGCGAATTTTTTCGCGATCAGTTCGTCAGACTCTTTGTGGTAAGTACGACGTTCAGAGTGGCCGATGATGATGTACTGTGCGCCGATGTCTTTCAGCATAGCAGCAGAGGTTTCACCGGTGAATGCGCCGGACAGGTTCAGGTCCACGTTTTGCGCACCCAGCATGATGTGGCTGCCTTCAGCTTCGCGCTTCGCCATATCGATGTACATTTCCGGTGGTGCGATTGCAACCGCACAGCCAGCAACACCTGCCAGCTCTTTACGCAGGTTAGAAACCAGCTCGTGAACCATGTGGCGGCTGCCGTTCAGTTTCCAGTTACCCATCACTAAAGGATGTCGCATTTTAATTCTCCACGCTTATAAGCGAATAAAGGAAGATGGCCGCCCCGCAGGGCAGCAGGTCTGTGAAACAGTATAGAGATTCATCGGCACAAAGGCTTTGCTTTTTGTCATTTATTCAAACCTTCAAGCGATTCAGATAGCGCCAGCTTAATCGGTTCAACAGCGAAGGTCAGCCCCTTTTCGCCGTTGTCCGCGACAACATAACGCAGTGCACCTTCGGTCTCGGTGTAATAACGTTTGTTTTTCCCCGCCGTTAGTAGCGACTGCAGTTTTTTCTGGCTTTGTGTTTTGGTCATTAATGGGGTGAGTGTGCGGATCACCGCTGCCATGTATTCCTGAGCTTTCGCTTTCGCGGCTTTTTGCTCTGGCCCCTGGATGGGTAGCCAGGTCATTTGAATGCTTTTGATTTTTAAGGTACCGCGCTCCAGCGCTGTAGAAGCATACAAGTTCTCATTAATTTTACTTGCAGCACGAGTGAGATTGGCTTTGTCGGGACTGCTGTCGATGGCACGAAATTCGTTCAGTGGCAGGCTGGGGTTCTGGCTGTTAAAGTCTTCTCGAAACTGGCTGATGGAGAGATCGAAAGTAGGGGCTCCAGCCAGCAGATAAGGCGCGGTCGTTGCCGTATCTGGTGTTTGTGCATGCGCCGCTGTTGTAACGGTTAATGCAGAACATAAGAGAAAAAACAGCGTACACCCTGGCTTCATTGACAGTACCTTTTGTTATGACTGGCTCTGATTAAAACGATATCTGTCGCCCTTGTCAAAAGGGTAGAATCCTGGAAAAGACAACCATCAAGGAACTTACATGACCATACAGCAATGGTTATTTTCATTTAAAGGGCGTATTGGACGCCGTGATTTCTGGATTTGGATAGGCCTGTGGTTCGCAGGCATGCTGGTGCTTTTCTCACTGGCGGGTAAAAATTTACTCGATATTCAGACCGCGGCGTTTTGCCTTGTGTGCTTGCTTTGGCCAACAGCGGCAGTAACCGTTAAGCGCTTGCATGATCGCGGGCGTTCCGGCGCATGGGCATTTCTGATGATTGTGGCGTGGATGCTGCTGGCGGGTAACTGGGCGATTTTACCTGGTGTCTGGCAATGGGCGGTGGGGCGTTTTGTCCCGACGTTGATTCTGGTGATGATGTTTATCGATCTTGGTGCGTTTGTTGGCACACAAGGCGAAAATAAATATGGTAAAGATACTCAGGATGTGAAGTATAAAGCCGACAATAAATCAAGTAATTAACCTTTAATATATCTCTTACTGCTATTTTTTTCCGGGTTTGTTATTTCCACGTTGAAAATGACAATGCCCGGAAAATCCTTCTGAGCTCTTCACCTTAAGCAATATCAAAAAAAATGGTAATCCATAAGATCATTACTTGTTTGTTCTTCCCTTAACGGCGCATTATTCTTAAGTCGTAATCGACAGAGAGGCGAATATACAGAGGTGCCCTATGAAAGATGTCGTAGATAAATGCAGTACTAAAGGATGTGCGATTGATATCGGTACGGTGATTGATAACGACAACTGTACCAGTAAGTTTTCGCGCTTTTTTGCCACCCGCGAAGAAGCAGAGTCCTTTATGACTAAACTGAAAGAGCTTGCCACCGCTGCATCCTCTGCGGATGAAGGGGCCAGCGTGGCCTATAAGATTAAGGATCTGGAGGGGCAAGTTGAACTTGATGCGGCCTTCACCTTCTCATGCCAGGCCGAGATGATTATTTTTGAGTTATCACTGCGTTCGTTAGCTTGATGGAGTTGCTTTAGAAGGAGTTAAACATGGCTTATAAACACATTGGCGTGGCAATTTCCGGGAATGAAGAAGATGCCTTACTGGTGAATAAAGCCCTGGAGCTCGCCAGACATAATGACGCTCACCTGACGTTAATTCATATTGATGATGGCTTAAGCGAGTTGTATCCGGGTATCTACTTCCCTGCAACAGAGGATATTCTTCAATTGTTGAAGAATAAGTCGGATAACAAGCTGTATAAACTGACGAAAAATATTCAATGGCCGAAGACAAAACTGCGTATTGAACGTGGGGAAATGCCGGAAACACTGCTGGATATTATGCAACAAGAGCAGTGCGACCTCCTTGTCTGTGGTCATCACCACTCATTTATCAACCGTTTGATGCCGGCATACCGCGGGATGATCAATAAGTTGAAAGCGGATCTGCTCATCGTGCCGTTTATCGATAAGTAACCGCTTACCAGTAATGCTCCGCTGTCATATGGCCCGGTCGACGACGTAAATGTTTCGTCATCTGCCGGGTTTCTTTTAGCAACTGTTGCGTATCGCGAACCATCTGTGGATTGCCGCACAGCATCACATGGCTGGTTTCTTTATCCATCGGCAAGCCCACCGCACTTTCCAGTTCACCACTTTCAATTAACGCCGGTATTCGCCCGGTGAGCGAACCCGCCGCCGTTTCCCGACTGACCACCGTCTGAATGCGCAGTTTCCCTTCGTAGCGTTTTTCCAGTTCTTGCATCAGTGGCAGATAACTTAAGTCGGCGGCATAACGTGCGGCGTGAACCAGAACCAGATTTTTGAAGCGATCTAAATCTTTGCCCAGTTGCAGAATTGATAAATAAGGGCCAATCGCTGTACCGGTTGCCAGCATCCATAGCGTTTCGCAATCTGGTACTTCATCCAGCACAAAGAAGCCAGCTGCTTCGCTAACCACCTGCACTTCATCGCCCGGTTTCAGTGCCGCCAGTCGTGGGCTTAATTTGCCATCGGGGACGGTCACCAGGTAAAACTCCAGATCGGGATTATCAGGAGAGTTAACGTAGGAATAGGCACGCTGGACGCGTTCGCCGTCAATTTCAAGGCCTAGTTTGGTGAATTGCCCGGCAGTAAATGGAAGCACGGGAGCGTGAACGGTGAGACTAAACAGGGCGTCGGTCCAGTTCTGCACTTTAGTGACTTTGCCTGTTACCCAATCAGCCATGTTTTTCTCCTGTTTTGATTGACTTGCCTTATCTTCGTTCTCCGAACAAAAAAATTCCAGTCCCGAAGGACTGGAAGGCTCAATCGATCAAATCACTCAGAGAATGTGCACCTGCATTTCCGGGTCTTTACGATCCAGATAGTGGATGGATTGAATGCGACGAATGGTGCGTGATTTACCGCGGATCAGCAGTGTTTCGGTGGTGGCGATATTGCCTTTGCGGCTAATACCTTCCAGCAGATCACCTTTGGTGATGCCAGTGGCAGAAAAGATGACGTTGTCGCTGCGCGCCATATCGCCCAGACGCAACACTTTACCCGCTTCGATGCCCATCGCTTTGCAGCGCGCCAGCTCCTGCTCGCCAATGCGGCGATTTTCTTCGTTGTCGCCTTTGACGTCATGACGTGCCAGCAGACGACCATTCATGTCGCCATCTAATGCGCGGATCACCGCCGCAGAAACCACGCCTTCCGGCGCGCCACCAATGCCATACAGCACGTCAACTTCGCTGTCTGGCATACAGGTGAGAATCGAGGCCGCAACGTCACCATCCGGAATGGCAAACACGCGCACGCCGAGTTGCTGCATTTCTGCGATAACGGCATCGTGGCGTGGTTTCGCCAGAATCGTTACCGTCAGTTCGCTTAACGGTTTGCCGAGCGCCGCCGCAACATTGCGCAGGTTATCCGCCAGCGGCAGGTTCAGATCAATGGTGCCTTTGGCTCCCGGTCCGACGATCAGCTTCTCCATATACATATCTGGCGCGTTGAGGAAGCAGCCTTTATCGCCTACTGCCAGCACCGCCAGCGCGTTAGCCTGGCCCATCGCCGTCATGCGCGTGCCTTCAATCGGATCAACAGCAATATCTACCGCATCACCGCGACCGGTACCGACTTTTTCACCAATGTAGAGCATCGGTGCTTCGTCGATTTCACCTTCACCAATGACGATGGTACCGTCAATGTTGACCTGGTTGAGCATAATGCGCATGGCGTTAACCGCTGCGCCGTCCGCGGTGTTTTTATCGCCGCGTCCTAACCATTTGTAGCCAGCCAGCGCCGCAGATTCGGTGACGCGGGAAAATTCGATGGCAAGTTCTCGTCTCATAGCAAACTCTAAGCAGTAAGGAATGGCGCGAAGTGTAGCACAGGGGAAGGGCGGGATTATTGATGTGTGCGGGGGTTGCCCCCGCACGATTTCAGAGTCTACGACATGCCGGATGCGGCGTGAACGCCTTATCCGGCCTACACAAAATGGCATCGGCTCGTAGGCCTGATAAGACGCGTAAGCGTCGCATCAGGCGATCAGTATCAGGCAATTGGTTCAGATGCCTGATATTACTCGTCGTGTTCTTCCCACGCCATCGCGCGTTTGACCGCTTTTTTCCAGCCTGCGTAACGGTAATTACGCTCGGTGGTTTCGATGCCAGGACGGAACTCGCGCTCAATCACCGCTTTCTCTTGCAGCTCGTCGAGGTTCTGCCAGAAGCCAACCGCCAGACCAGCAAGATAGGCCGCACCCAATGCGGTGACTTCGCGCACTTCCGGGCGCTCAACGCGCGTGCCGAGAATATCGGACTGGAACTGCATCAGGAAATTGTTCGCCACTGCGCCGCCATCCACGCGCAGGGCGTGCAGACGAATACCAGAATCGGCCTGCATCGCTTCCAGCACGTCACGCGTCTGATAAGCAATAGACTCCAGCGTCGCGCGTATAATGTGGTTAGCGTTCACTCCACGAGTCAGACCGAAAATCGCCCCGCGCGCATACGGATCCCAGTACGGCGCACCCAGCCCGGTAAACGCCGGAACCACATACACACCGTTGGTGTTTTGCACTTTCGTGGCAAAGTATTCGGAATCGTAGGCGTCGTTAATCAACTTCATCTCATCACGCAGCCACTGAATGGATGCGCCCGCCATAAACACCGCACCTTCCAGCGCATAGTTTACTTCGCCAGTTGGGCCACAGGCGATGGTGGTCAGCAGGCCGTTTTCTGATTTCACCGCTTTCTCGCCGGTGTTCATCAGCATAAAGCAGCCAGTGCCGTAGGTATTCTTCGCCATCCCTTCTTTCACGCACAACTGACCAAACAGCGCCGCCTGCTGGTCACCGGCGATCCCGGAGATTGGAATACGCGTGCCGCCTTTGCCGCCAATGTTAGTCTGACCGTACACTTCGGAAGAACGACGCACTTCTGGCAGCATCTCGCGCGGAATATCCAGCACTTCCAGCATTTTGTCGTCCCAGTTCAGGGTATGGATGTTGAACAACATGGTACGAGAGGCGTTGGTGTAATCGGTCACATGGACACGGCCCTGAGTCATTTTCCAGATAAGCCACGTATCAACCGTACCAAACAGCAATTCACCACGACGTGCACGCTCGCGAGAGCCTTCCACATGGTCGAGGATCCACTTCACTTTGGTGCCAGAGAAGTACGGGTCAATCACCAGACCGGTATTGCTGCGGATATAATCTTCTAAACCGTCACGTTTTAAATGCTCGCAGATTTCTGCGGTACGACGGCACTGCCAGACAATGGCGTTATAGATAGGCTTGCCGGTTTCTTTTTCCCAGACAATAGTGGTTTCACGTTGATTCGTAATACCGATAGCTGCAATTTGATCGGAACTGATATCGGCTTTCGCCAGCACTTCTACCAGCGTGGAGCTTTGGGTGGCCCAGATTTCCATTGGGTCGTGTTCTACCCAGCCTGGTTTTGGGTAGATTTGCTCAAATTCGCGCTGTGACACGCTAATGATATTGGCATCGTGATCCATTACGACCGCGCGGGAGCTGGTGGTGCCCTGGTCGAGCGCAACGATATATTTTTTTTCAGTCATGTTTAATTGTCCCGTAGTCATATTACAGCGAAGCTTTTTGTTCTGAAGGAGTTGTGGTCTCCTTTTCTTCCACAACACAGATATCGCAAGGCAAATGGCGACCAATCAGTTTGCGATAGGCAAATGCACCTACAATCGCGCCAACGATAGGGCCAAAAAGCGGCACCAGGAAGTAAGGAATGTCTCTGCCGCCGGTAAAGGCGACATTGCCCCAGCCCGCCAGCCAGGCAAAGACTTTCGGACCGAAGTCACGCGCTGGGTTCATGGCAAAGCCCGTCAATGGGCCCATAGATGCGCCAATGACCGCAATCAGTAGACCAATCAGCAAGGGAGCCAAAGGGCCGCGTGGTACACCGTTGCCATCGTCCGTTAACGCCAGGATCAGCCCCATCAGAATAGCGGTAATCACCATCTCAACTGCGAAAGCCTGCACAAAATTGATATGAGGATTCGGGTAAGTAGAGAAAGTACCAGCCAGATCAACACTTTCAACGCTGCCGCGAACAATGTGATGAGTCTGCTCGAAGTCGAAAAATAAATTGTAGTAAAGCCCGTAAACTAAAGCCGCAGCACAGAAAGCGCCGGCAACTTGTGAAACGATAAAAGGAATAACTTTGCGCTTGTCGAAACAGGCAAACAGCCACAATGCAATGGTAACAGCGGGATTAAGATGCGCGCCGGAAACCCCTGCGGTCAGGTAGATGGCCATTGCCACCCCCAGTCCCCAAATGACACTGATTTCCCACTGACCAAAAGACGCACCAGCGACTTTTAGTGCTGCAACGCAACCCACACCGAAAAAAATCAACAACCCGGTACCGAGGAATTCAGCAATGCACTGGCCTTTCAAGGTTGATGTTTGACTCATAATCGGATCCTGAAGAGTTAATGTTTGTTGTATGCGTGAAAGTCACGGACCTCCACGATGCTTGTAGGCATGCTGTAAACTTATCGTTAACGAGCAAAAACGAGAAATATCGAACTTAAAATGTGTGTGCTTCGTCATAAAATGAGCGTTATCGCGCCATTTATTCCATCTGATTGTACATGATGCATGTTTGTTAGATCATTCGCGCAACAAATTTATTAACATTTTCGATTTGCGTGGATTATGTCTCCAGGAGAAGGATGAAAAGTGTGGCAAACCGTAATCTGCAAGGCGTGCCGCTGGACAGCGATGGCGCGGCTTCATACAATCGGAGCTAACTAAAGTGCGCTCGTATTTATTAAGGCGTCACCGGTAATCGGGACGAGGATTTTTTATCCATCAACGCCTTGCAATTCAGGAGAGGTATGACAATGTCATTAGAAGTGTTTGAGAAACTGGAAGCAAAAGTACAGCAGGCGATTGATACCATCACTCTGTTGCAGATGGAAATCGAAGAGCTGAAAGAAAAAAACAACTCACTGTCGCAGGAAGTTCAAAATGCCCAGCATCAGCGCGAAGAGCTGGAGCGTGAGAACAACCATCTGAAAGAACAGCAGAACGGCTGGCAGGAACGTCTGCAGGCCCTGCTGGGTCGCATGGAAGAGGTTTAATCTCTTCCACGCAGAGGCGCCGCAAGGCGCCTTATTTTTTACTTCACTGCATTTTTAGCGGAAAGCATAATCTCCATCGCCTGTTGGCGATATTTATCTGCCGTATCTGGCGCCATTAATGCAATGATCCCCACAGCCCTGGGGGTGTCTTCAAGATAAACACTGATGGTTCTTTTCTGCTGACCATCAAAATTTATCAACACATCCTGATACTTACAGGTGAAATGTTTGGCATTACAATCATGAAACTGGAAGGCTTCCTCATTGTATTGATCCTTGAGATTGTCTCGCTGCTTCTTCTTTAACGCTTCCAGCGGGTCATCGGCGCTACGTCCTGCGGGCAGGCGGAAAGCAGAAATGAAGACGCTATTATCCTCACTTCTTATATCAATGGTTTTATTAGTACTAATGGAAACCGTATTCCAGTGTCGGTTCGGGATAGTCACGGTTATCGCAGCATTCTCAAAGGTATATTGCCACGGGGTAAACATACGAAACGTATTGCCGACTTTGGATAAAAGCAGGATTCCCAATACCCAACAGCACCCGCGAGTAAAACTGGCGAAGTTACGTTTTTTTTTAATAAATGCGCACAGAATACCTGACACAAGCACGGGAAGTAACAACGGCCCCAGAAATACTGAACCGATATACTCGCCAACCATGCCAGGATCTCCAGACAGTAGGTTGCTGTGCTGAAGATGACTAAGAAAAGTAGTTATTATCCATAGTATTAATAAGATAACGTATCTCATATCAATCCCTTATTATATAATACGTTCGCTACTAACGATGATTCATATCCCTATTCCCAGAATAGTTAATTTACCATATAGCATTAATTTTTAATGCTGCATATTTTTATGAAATGATTTATCGATAATTAATTTATATTGTCAGATGTGAACTATTGATATTTAAAATGAATTAAATAAAAACAAATGATAGTCTTTATGAATATTTTGCATATAAAAAAGGGGAATTTAATTCCCCTTTTAACGCATGGCAGGTACTTATTCAATATCCAGCGGATCTTCTGAAAGAATAATTCCGGTATTGTCGGCATAAAGATGGTCACCGGAGAAGAAGGTGACGCCGCCAAAATTAACGCGGACATCGCTTTCGCCAATGCCTTCGCCAGCGGCACCGACTGGAATTGCTGCCATCGCCTGGATGCCGATATCCAGCTCTTCCAGGTCATCTACCTGACGCACCGCGCCGTAAATGACCAGGCCTTCCCATTCATTTTGTACTGCCAGACGCGCCAGCTCAGCATCGACCAGTGCGCGACGAACAGAACCACCGCCATCAACGACGAGAACACGACCACGGCCATTCTGTTCGAGCAGATCGTACAGCAACCCGTTGTCCTCGAAACATTTTACCGTGATTATTTGTCCGCCAAACGACGCCCGTCCGCCAAAGTTGGAGAACAGCGGTTCCACGACGTTAACATCTTCTTGATAGATGTCACAAAGCTCGGAAGTATCGTATTTCATAGGCTTAACATTCAGTTGCTGCGAGAATTTTCAGTATATCGCGCTATGTGGGCTGTTGGCAAAATCATCAATTGTTAATTGATATTTGTCAGTTATGCTGCCCACTGGCTTAGGAATATCCCTAAAACAAACAGCACGTTAGTCAGTAACGCTCCCTTGACAGTGCGTTCCAGCATCGGTCGCATCGCCACCGGGTCCATTTCCCGCATCACATAACGGGCTTGCTTCACCAGTAATGGTGCCGCCAGCAGGAACAGCCAGCCCCACAGGCTATGCAGTGAAAAGAGATTAAACAGCGCCAGACACACCAGAGAGCCCATCAGCAGGCAGGCATGATAACGACGCGCGTTCACTTCACCTAAGCGCACTACCAGCGTGTTTTTGCCATTTTCGCGGTCGCTATTGATATCACGCAGGTTATTAATGTTCAGTACTGCCGTTGCCAGCAGGCCGCATGCGGTCGCCGGAAGGATCAGTGCCGGAATCAATGTATGAGCCTGTAAATACCAGCTGCCCATGACGCTTAACCAGCCAAAGAAAACCAGTACGGAAATATCACCCAAACCGATATAACCATAAGGACGATTGCCCACGGTGTAGGTGATAGCGGCAATGATCGACAACCCGCCAAGAATCAGGAAACCGACAAAATCGGCCAGCGTATGGCACGCCACTGCAACCAGTGCCAGCCCGGAGAGACAGATGAGCACGACGGTAATAATGAGCGCCCGTTTCATCTCTTGCTGGGTAATGACCCCTTTTTGCATGCCACGTAGCGGGCCAATGCGGTCAGGTTTATCGCTGCCTTTTACTGCATCGCCGTAATCATTAGCGAGGTTAGAGAGAATTTGAAGCAGTCCGGCGGTAATCAGTGCCAGCAGGGCGACCAGCGGATCGAAGTGACCTTGCCACCATGCCAGCGCCGTCCCGACGATAATTGCAGCAAAGGCGAGGGGGAGGGTTTTAGGTCGTAAACTTTCCAGCCACGCCTGAGTTCGGCTAATTTGTTGTTCAGTCATAATACGCGCCAATAAAAATGGGGCCTTTCAGCCCCATCAAACAATGATGAAAATGATTGAACGCGATTATAGGATAAAACGGCTCAGATCTTCATCTGCCACCAACGCATCCAGATGTTTGCTCACATAATCTGCGTCAATAGTGATGGTTTGACCGCTTAAATCGCTGGCGTCGTAGGAAATCTCTTCCATTAAACGCTCCAGAACAGTATGTAAACGACGAGCACCGATGTTTTCGGTAGATTCGTTCACCTGCCATGCTGCTTCCGCGATCCGCTTAATACCGGAGTCGGTGAACTCGATATTTACGCCTTCAGTCGCCATCAGTGCTTTGTACTGCACGGTGATAGAGGCATTCGGCTCGGTCAGAATACGCTCGAAGTCGCTGGTGGTCAGTGCCTGCAGTTCAACGCGGATTGGCAGACGACCTTGCAGTTCCGGGATCAGGTCAGACGGTTTCGCAATCTGGAACGCGCCAGAAGCGATAAACAGAATGTGGTCAGTTTTGACCATCCCGTGTTTGGTGGAAACGGTGCAACCTTCTACCAGCGGCAGCAGGTCACGCTGAACACCTTCACGAGAAACATCCGGACCGGAAGACTCGCCGCGCTTACAGATTTTGTCGATTTCGTCAATAAACACGATCCCGTGCTGTTCAACGGCGTCGATAGCGTCTTGCTTCAGCTCTTCCGGATTCACCAGTTTCGCCGCTTCTTCTTCAATCAGCAGCTTCATGGCGTCTTTGATTTTCAGCTTACGCGCTTTTTGTTTCTGACCACCCAGGTTCTGGAACATGGACTGCAGCTGGCTGGTCATCTCTTCCATTCCCGGAGGCGCCATAATTTCAACGCCCATCGGTGCTGCGGCAAGATCGATCTCGATTTCTTTGTCATCGAGCTGGCCTTCACGCAGTTTTTTGCGGAATGCCTGACGAGCAGCGGACGGTTCCTGCTGTTGTTCGGTCTGTCCCCAGTTGTTTTTAGCCGGTGGGATCAGCACGTCGAGAATACGTTCTTCTGCCAGTTCTTCAGCGCGATAACGGTTTTTCTCAATAGCCTGGACGCGTACCATTTTCACGGCGGCATCGGTCAGATCGCGGATAATAGAATCCACTTCCTTACCTACATAGCCCACTTCGGTGAATTTGGTCGCTTCAACTTTAATGAACGGCGCATTCGCCAGCTTAGCCAGACGACGAGCGATTTCAGTTTTACCGACACCGGTCGGGCCGATCATCAGGATATTTTTCGGGGTCACTTCATGGCGCAGCTCTTCGTTAAGCTGCATGCGACGCCAGCGGTTACGCAGTGCAATCGCCACGGAACGCTTGGCGTTGTCCTGGCCGATGATGTGCTTATCCAGTTCGCTGACGATTTCGCGTGGGGTCATTTCAGACATGGGAGATCCTTACGCTTTGTAGCTTAATTCTTCGATGGTGTGGAAATGGTTGGTATAGATGCAAATGTCGCCTGCAATATCCAACGCCTTTTCAGCAATTTCACGGGCGCTTAGTTCAGTGTTTTCTAACAGCGCGCGCGCCGCAGCCTGGGCGTAAGGGCCGCCGGAGCCGATAGCAATAAGATCGTTTTCTGGCTGCACCACGTCACCGTTACCGGTGATGATCAGTGAAGCGGTTTCATCCGCGACTGCCAGCAGTGCTTCAAGTTTGCGTAACATGCGATCGGTACGCCAGTCTTTTGCCAGCTCAACGGCGGCTTTGACCAGATGGCCCTGATGCATTTCCAGTTTACGTTCAAACAGTTCGAACAGCGTAAAAGCATCCGCAGTACCGCCCGCAAAGCCCGCGATGACTTTGTCGTTGTACAGACGGCGGACCTTTTTCACGTTACCTTTCATTACGGTATTGCCCAACGTGGCCTGACCATCACCAGCGATGACCACATGGCCGTTACGGCGTACGCTTACTATAGTTGTCACGAGCTGACCCCTTGGTTACGAATACAGAGTACAAACCCCGTACAAAAGTACGGGGCATAATGCAATTATAGATGGGGGGGATTTTGAGGGTTTCAACCCCCGGTAGCGAGTCGAATACAGTTTGTATGACCCGCCATCTTCAGGCGATTCAGGGTGCCGTCGGCATTTTCTTTCCCTTTAATCGGGCCAATCACCACACGATTCCAGCCATTGTTGGTGGTAATTTTCGAGTCAAAGCCTTCGAACGCCAGCTGAGCACGTACCGTCTCTGCCTGTTCCGCGCCTCGGAACGAACCGCACTGTACCATCCAGCGCCGCTCGTCTTTTTTCTCCGCCGTCTGTTTTGGCGCGTCAGCGGCCCGGCTAACAGGCGCGACTTGCTGTGACTTCGGCTGCGCCGCGGCAGTGTGTGCTGGCGTTTGCAGGAGATCCTGGTACGGCTGCTGAGCCGCCTGGCGAGTCTGCTGCGTCTGGCGCGGTGGTTGCTGCGCTTGCGCGGTACGCGGTTGTTGATATGCCTGCTCAGCCTGACGCTGCTGCTGTTGAGCCGCCTGAATCTGACGCTGTTGTGCCTGACGTTGAAGCGTTTGCTGACGCTGTTCCGGCGTCTGTTCATTCCATGGGACTTCAACCAGTTGCGTTGGTTGCTGGCGCATATCAGCCTGCATTTGTTCAAGAAGCTGACGTTGTTCTGGTGTCAGTTGCTCCGGCGTTTTCACTTCACCACCGGCAGAAGGTTCTGTTGGTGCACGCACACCCGGCTGGCGACTTTCCAGCTCTTTAATGTAGCGCCAGCGTTCTTCTGGTTTCGGTGGTAATCCGTTTCCGGTCACTTTCTGGCTTTGCAGTGTCTCGGACTCTTCTTTCTTGTGATGCGTAATGAAGTACAGACCACCGATAAAGGTCACAAGAACGGCGGCAGCAATAGCGACCATTGCGGGAGAAACCGCAGGCAGATTTCGTTGCTTTTTCCGTGAGGTGCTTTTTTTTCGCCGCGAAGGTGCCGGTTGGCTGCGGCGTACATAATCTCGTTGTGCCACTATCGTTTCGCTGTATTTATTCGTTCGTCAGCCCGCCATGTTACTTAAGCGGCGGGCCTTTGACCAGTCACGGCAGTCTTAAAGGTTTACTTTAAGGTAACGCGCGCGTTGATCCCCGGATGATAAGTTCGCAGTCCATTAAACGAGAGCCACTGCCAACGTGTTGCCCCTGCATTTGATCAAGCAATAACAGCATAGCTTCCCGACCGATTTCGTAACGCGGCTGCGCGATGGTTGTCAGCGGCGGATCACAAAATTGCGTCAGGTCGATGTTATCAAAACCGATTATGGAAAGGTCTTCCGGGACTTTCAGCCCCTGGCGTTTTGCCTGAGAAAGTGCGCCGAGCGCCATTACATCGCTATGGCAGAAGACAGCAGTAGGCGGTTGCGGAAGAGCAAGCAGCTGTTGCATCGCTTTGCTTCCGGCTTCAAAGGAGAAGTCGCCCCGGGCGATGTATTGCGGATCAACCATAATGCCGCAGCGACGCAGCGCCTGAACGTAGCCTTGCAGGCGGTAGTGACACAGCGGCATCTCTTCGGGACCGGCTATACAGCCAATCCGTTTATGACCTTGCTCATATAAATAATTTACTGCATCAAATGCGGCGGTCAGATTGTCGATATGAACTGTAGGCAGCTCCAGTTCCGGCGCAAATTCGTTCGCCATCACCATCGGCGGCAGATTACGCTGTTCCTCAATGCTGGCATCAAACGGCAGCCTTGAACCCAGCAGCAACATGCCATCAATTTGCTTGGTGATAATCAAATCGATAAAGGTTTTTTCCTGCTGATTTTGATGCGCACAGTCGCCAATCAGCACCAGATATCCGTGATTTGCCGCCGTAACTTCGATACCGCGAATAATTTCGCTAAAGAAGGGATCGCAGATATCCGGGACAATCACCAGAATGGTGCGGGATTCATTACGTTTGACGTTGCGCCCCATAGGCTGCGGCAAATAACCTACTTCCCGGGCCGCTTTTTCAACCCGATTACGGGTGGCCTGGGAGACTTTATCGGGATTCATTAATGCTCGGGAGACGGTCGCTGTAGAGACTTTTGCCTTCAGGGCAACGTCTTTCATGGTCGCGGCAGTTTCCTGCTTCTTCGCTTTCACACTCACTCCTCGCCCGGCACGGCAGGCGTACTACTTCCATGTTTACTTCACATCGGCAACATTTTTAGCAGATAGCGCGTGAAAACGGTTACAGAATTTTCATGAAAAGTGTGATGAATATTGAATTTTTCGATCCGCCTCGCATCGTTTGCGCATTAGCCCTCGATGGGATCGACATCCAGCACCCATTTCACCTTACGGGAATCCGGTATTGTATTGATGAGCGCCAGCGTACCACTAATGATGTGTTGCAAGCGCACGCGGGAAGGGTGCTGCAACAATATCTGCCAGCGCCAGCGGCCACCACGCTTAGGGGCCAGTGCCGGAACCGGAGCGAGAACCCACAGTTTGTCGTCTGCAAGCGGGCTGGCGAGGATCAGATTACGCAACTGTTGCAGGAACAGCGGCGCGTGCTGATTGTTATGATCTTCCGCACGCACAATCACATGGCTGGTCCACGGCGGCAGTTGCATCATGCGTCGTTCAGCCAGCGCCTGTTCGGCAAAGGCGTCGTAGCCTTTATAGAGCAATGTTTGCAACAGAGGATGTTCCGGATGGTGCGTTTGCAGCACCACTTCACCCTGTTTACCCGCACGCCCGGCACGACCGGCGACCTGGGTGTAAAGCTGGGCGAAACGCTCTGCCGAGCGAAAATCGGCAGAAAACAGCGCGCCGTCTACGTCCAGTAATGCCACCAGCGTCACATCCGGAAAGTGGTGACCTTTCGCCAGCATTTGCGTGCCGATCAAAATCCTCGCACCGCCGCGATGTACTTCCGCCAGTTGTTGTTCAAGCGCCCCTTTACGGCTGGTGGTATCGCGGTCGATACGAGAAATGGGCACACCAGGGAACAACGGCGCGAGCGTCTGTTCAAGCTGTTCGGTGCCCAGCCCCACGGGTACCAGGTGCGTGGAACCGCAAGAAGGGCACTGGCGCGGCACCGGACGCTGACTGTCGCAATGGTGGCAGCGCAAATGCTGTTGCGCCTGATGCAGCGTGTAGTAGTGATCGCAACGTGGGCATTCGGCTATCCAACCACAGTCGTGGCACAGTAGCGCAGGCGCAAAACCCCGACGATTAAGAAAGAGGATAACCTGATTGTTGGCCTGTAAATGCTGGCGCATACGGGTGATCAACGCCGGAGCCAGACCTGCCTGCACCTTCTGACCTTTTAAATCCAGCACATGTTGAATTGCCGGGCGCGCATTGCCCGCCCGACGGGTCAGGCGCAGCAGGCGGTATTTTTTCTGCTGGACGTTGCATAACGTTTCCAGCGCGGGCGTTGCGGAGCCAAGAATAATCGGGATTTGCTCGCTGTGCGCACGATACACCGCCAGGTCGCGGGCATGATAGCGCCAGCCTTCCTGCTGCTTGTAGGAACTGTCGTGCTCTTCATCAATGACAATCACACCGAGATTTTTAAACGGCGTAAACAGCGCGGAGCGGGTGCCGATCACAATCGCCGCCTCACCATTTTTCGCTTTCAACCACGCCGAAAGACGCTCGCTGTCGTTCAGGCCGGAATGCAGAACTTCCACTGGCGCATTAAACCGCTCACGAAAACGGGCAATAGTTTGCGGTGTCAGGCCGATTTCCGGCACCATCACCAGCGCCTGTTTGCCCTGAGCGAGCACGTTTTCCAGCACGCTTAAATAGACTTCCGTTTTACCGGAACCGGTAACACCCGCCAGCAGCCAGGCAGAAAAAGTATCTGCCGCGCTATGAATTGCGCCAACGGCGGTGGCCTGTTCGGTATTCAATCGCAACCGTTCACCAGAAACGGCATAGTTCGTGCGCCATTCTCTAAACTCTGGTGTTTCACTTGCTAAATCACACAGACCTTTTTTGCGCAGCGCCTGCAACGCGGCATCATTAAATTCGAGCGTGGCAACCTGATCACGCCAGATTTTGCCTTGCCGTAACGCTGCCAGCGCCTGTTGTTGCTTGGGTGAGCGTTTCAGGCTGTTCAGATCCACCGCCTGACCTTGTTCAGTGGCAAACCAGTACCACATCGGCGCGTTCGCCGCAGGCCGCCCCTGGCGTAGTAAAATCGGCAAGGCATGAAACAGCACATCGCCAATCGGATGATGATAGTAATCCGCGGCCCATAGCAGTAATCGCCAGACGGAGTGAGCAAATACCGGCTCAACGTCCAGCACTTCAACTACCGCTTTCAGCTCGTTAAGCGGCAGCTCGCTGACATCGCTAACTGACACCACAACCCCGATGCGCTCCTGCTGTTTGCCAAACGGCACGCGCACGCGACACCCGGCTTTAACCGTCATGCCTTCTGGCAGCAGATAGTCAAAGGTACGAGGAAGCGGAACGGGCAAGGCAACGTGGGCAACGGGCATAGCATCATCCTGACTTGAAATTCGGTGGGTTAGTATACACATTGCCGTAGAAGAGTGCGGATCAGTTTGCATACGCTGGTTAATTTCTGTATGATTTCGCGCCTTCGTACGAAATGATCGTATTGAAGCTATACTTTTAACATCGCGTGGTGTCTGGCGTTAGGGCTGGAAGAGCGACGCGGCCTTAAACCGAGGTTTTCCCATGAAAAAAGATATTCACCCGAAATACGAAGAAATTACTGCTAGCTGCTCTTGCGGTAACGTAATGAAAATCCGCTCCACCGTTGGTCATGACCTGAACCTCGACGTGTGCAGCAAGTGCCACCCGTTCTTCACTGGCAAACAGCGTGATGTTGCTACCGGTGGCCGTGTTGACCGCTTCAACAAGCGTTTCAACATCCCGGGCAGCAAATAAGACCGGATTTCCGAAAAAAGCGCCGCACGGCGCTTTTTTTGTGCCTGTAATTTGCCTTTTATAAATTCTGAAAAATTCCGGGGTGTTAACTCATTATCATTTCCTGTTGTTGACTGGCGCTAGGCTTCTGGTTCTTATTTATTTTAAAAGGATTTTACGATGAGCGGAAAACCGGCGGCGCGTCAGGGCGACATGACGCAGTATGGTGGCCCCATTGTCCAGGGTTCTGCCGGGGTACGTATTGGTGCCCCCACCGGCGTGGCCTGTTCGGTGTGCCCCGGCGGGGTGACGTCCGGCCATCCGGTCAATCCGCTGCTCGGTGCGAAGGTCCTTCCCGGCGAAACCGACCTTGCCCTGCCCGGCCCGCTGCCGTTCATCCTCTCCCGCACCTACAGCAGTTA